>DASWBC010000587.1:0-1533 GCA_036390815.1 Gemmatimonadaceae bacterium | reverse complement strand
ATCGAATGAAATGCGCGTTCCGTCTGGCGACCAGCGTGGATGCGCCGCGCCGGCACCACCCGCCGCCTGAAATAGTCGATGCGATCCGGAGCCATCGGCGTTCATGAGAAAGACGTCGCGCCGGCGAGCGGGCGCACCCGGCTCGCTGTCTACACCGCTCACGTACACGATCTGGCGACCGTCCGGTGACAAATCGGGATCGCCATCCAGGACTGCGTTGTGAGTGAGCTGCAGCCGGCCCGATCCGTCGGGGCGAATCATGTATATCTCGGACGCCGAGCCACTCCCGCTCACCACCAGCATCACGCCGTGAGGATCGTTCAGCACGGAAGTAGGGCCATCGCCCCCGCATCCGGCGAGACAGATTGCCAACCAGGCACCGAGGGCCGGTGAAACGCGGATGCAACTCATGCAACGTTTGTTAGGCACGAGAGCCGACGAGTACGATTGCAAAACCGTCATACCCCTTGATACCTACCGTTTGAATTACAGTCCCGCTCGCGCGTGATTCGGCGCCGAGCAGCTCGATGAAACGCCGAACTCCCTGGACGCTCGAGTCGGTGCTGTCGGCATCGATCACAGCTCCGTCCCGTACTACGTTGTCCACGATGATCAGCGTACCCGGGCGTGATAGCTTCAGTGCCCACTCGAAATACACAGGAATGCTTGGCTTGTCGGCGTCGATGAAGATCAAATCGAACGGACCACGCCGTTGGGCCGAGACCTGTGGAAGTATTTCCACCGCGTTTCCGATCCGCACGTCTACAACGTTTTGTAACCCTGCGCGGGCGACGTTGAGCTGCGCGACTTCGGCGTGCTTCGGGTCGACTTCCAACGTGATTAAATGTCCCCCCGCGCGCAGCCCTCGAGCCAGCCAGATCGTACTATAGCCACCCAGGGTTCCGATCTCGAGGATCGAACGAGCGCCCAGAATCTGCGCCAGCATCTGCAACAACTTCCCCTGATTGGGCGAGACGCTGATGGCTGGTAATCCTGCTGCGACACTAGCCTCGAGTGCCGACTCCAGAATCGGATCGCTCGGGAGCAAGCTTTCGGAGAAGTACTGATCGACCTCAGTCCATTGATCTTCAGTCACGGCGTCGGGAAGTTCGATTTCTGCCATCTAAAGATTCACGTCAGCGTTCGTTACGCGACACGTGGCGAAGAAAGAACCAAGCGAAAGCCATCGAGGTCGCGAAGGTCACTGAGCGGGCAGGGTTTGGGGACCGGAGCGAAGCGTCGTCCAGATTCCGCGGGCTGACAGGATCGCCGTGAACCATCCCGTCGTGCTGACCGCAAACAGCGTCCAGACGAAGAAGAAGCCGCCGGACTTGCCGACCACGCCTCCCGGCGAGTGGACAACGATCATGGCTGCTCCGATCAGCCCGCCGAGGAACATGATGATATAGCCCCAGACGCGATCGGAGAGCATGAGGGTCGCATACAGCCACAGGGCAAACACCACGACGGGAATTGGGTATTTGACATGTCCCTCCGCCTGGAGTATGACATCCTGCGTCAGGTGTACGATCG
>DASWBC010000586.1:0-1543 GCA_036390815.1 Gemmatimonadaceae bacterium | reverse complement strand
GGCGGCTTCAATCGAAGCCGGCTTGTATTCCGGCGCCTGGAACGCGGCGGCCGCGCTCACTTCCGGAAAATAGAGTTTGAGCGATGTGCCGTGACCCGGCTCGCTGTAGATCCAGACGTACCCGCCCGATTGCTTGACGATTCCATACACGGTTGCCAGGCCGAGGCCAGTCCCCTTGCCGGCTTCCTTCGTCGTGAAGAATGGATCGAACGCATGCTCCCGCGTGTCAGCGCTCATTCCGACGCCGGTGTCTCCCACTGCCAGCATCACATAGCGTCCAGGCATGACCGGCGCGTGCTCGCTGGTGTAGGTCTCATCCAGTTCGACGTTCTGGGTCTCGATGCTTATCGTGCCGCCCTGAGGCATCGCATCGCGCGCGTTCACCACCAGATTCACGAGGATCTGCTCGAGCTGACCCGGATCGGCGACGACATACCCACGCGCGCTGCAGGCCGATGCGATAATGATGTCTTCGCCGATCAGGCGTCGAAGCATGGGCTCGACGGTCGCCACGACGCTGTTCATGTCGAGCACCCTCGGCTGCAGAATCTGCTTGCGGCTGAACGCCAGCAGCTGCCTGGTGAGTGTCGAAGCCCGCTCCGCTGCGCTTCTGATCTGTTTTACGTCCTCGCTGCGCGGATCCGTGGGGTCGAATCCCTCCATGATGATCTCGGTGTTGAGTCTGATCACCGTCAGGAGATTGTTGAAATCATGGGCGATCCCTCCAGCCAGTCGGCCGACGGCATCCATTTTCTGAGACTGGCGGAATTGCTCCTCGAGGTTGCGGCGCTCGGTCAGATCGATCGAGACTCGCACGTACCCGAGCACAGCTCCGCGTTCGTCGCGGACGGGAGCAGTCGTGAGCAGCGCCGGGAAAGCCTTGCCCGATTTTCCCTGCACCAGATACTCGCCCGTCCAGCTCTCTCCGGCTGCGCCGCGCTGACCGATCTCTCCGCCGTGATCGCGAAGAAAGGGCGATGGCGTCAACTCCTGAATCGGCTTTCCAACGGCCTCCTCGGCGGCCCAACCGTAAAGGTTCTCCGCGAAGGCGTTCCAGAAGATCACGATCCCCTCGGGATCGGTTGCCACGACTGCCTGCTGCACCGCGTTGAGCAGCTGCGCCTGGAATCTGATTGCCGCCTCGGAGCGGGAGCGCTCGGTTACGTCCGTCATCGCGCCGATCATGCGGATCGCCGTGCCAGTGCTGTCGCGCGCGACGTGGCCGCGATCCATCACGTTGGCGTAGGTCCCGTCGGCGCGGCGGTAGCGGTACGAATCGCTCCAGCTCGTTCCACCGTGATCGAGTATTCCGTGAATTCCGGACGTGACCCGATCGCGATCCTCCGGATGGATGTGATCGTACCACCACTTGATCTCCGGAAAGATCTTGTTCTGCTGGTGCCCGAATACGTGTTCGACGGAATCATTCCAGACGAGAGCGTTCGTCTTGATGTCCCAGTCCCAGATGACGTCGTTCGTGGCTCTTGCTACAAAGCGAAAGCGCTCGTCAGTTGTGCGCACGGCGCGCTCGGCCTTTCGCTGG
>DASWBC010000585.1:0-9165 GCA_036390815.1 Gemmatimonadaceae bacterium | reverse complement strand
CGTACTCTGGTTACTCGGCTTCCTGATGATGGGTGCAGTCGCGGTGTCTCTTTTCCCCGGCTTTATGGCGGGGGCGGCCGAGATACTCCCCCAGCGTCCAGGCCGCTCGGCACTGGTCGGTCTGGGATGGGCGATCCTGGTCCCAATTGCCATCGTCCTCGCGGCCATCACGATCATCGGGCTACCACTCGCGCTTCTTACTGCCGCCATCTACGCAATTCTGGTGTGCCTGGCGACCGTCCCGTTCGCCGTCTGGCTGGGGCAGCTACTGCTTGGCGCGCGCGCACGAAAAGGGCGTGAAGGCGCGCTCATGAACTTTTTCCTTGGCGGGTTCCTTCTGCTCGTCGTGGGGATCATACCGATCGTCGGGGGCTGGGTCTCGTTGGTTGCCGTGGTCCTCGGGCTTGGGACGATCGTGCTCCAGGCCGTCGCAGTGCGCGAGCAGCAGCCCGCTTAAGACCCGCAACTGAACGAGAAGGCAGCTTGTAGCTGATGGCTATTTCGCCGTTGCTGCGAACTTGGGGGACGTCACTCAGTGGCGTGAGGGAAAGGGCAGTCGCCTGCGCCCCGATCCGCGTCGGTAGCGTCCCGACGTAGTAAAGCCTACCGCCTTCAGCTTTTCAGCTGCCTGCTCCCCTCTCGTTCACCTCGCAGTTTTTGAGACTTTAGATGCGCCTGCCAACCCACCCGCCGACGTAGTAGCCGACGAGCGCGACTCCGACGCCGACCACGAACATGTCGAAGCCGGACCGGAACGTTCCGCGACCCGTGAACACCGATCTGGCCGCTCCGACCAGGAAGTGCGAAAGCATAGCGACGGTGAACGAGATCGCGATCGCGATCGCGCCGTGCCAGATGAGAAATGGAAACACGGGAATCGCCGCGCCGAACGCGGTCGCGAGCCCGGTGATCCATCCTTCCCTGAAGGGCGAAACGGTGAACTCGCCGATCTTGAGCTCCTCCTGTACCTGCTCCTTCAGCATCTGCTGAGGGTCAGCCATGATTCGAGTTGCAAGCATATGCGCGTCGCCGCGCTCCATCCCCTTCGCCTCATAGATGACCGCCAGCTCGTCCCGCTCGATTTCCGGCATGAGCTCGACTTCCGTTTTTTCCATCGAAATCTCATACTCGTAGACCTCGCGCTCGCTCTTACTGGCGAGATATCCGCTCGAGCCCATAGACAGAGCATCGGCAATCAGACCGGCCATGCCCGCAACAACTACCGCCTGGTGCTGGTTCACGGTCGCGGCCCCGATCACTCCCGCGACCAGGCCGAAGTTGGCGGTGAGGCCATCGTTGAATCCGTACACGACGTTGCGAAGGAAACCGCCGGACGCCGTCTTGTGCCACGGCTCCCCGCCCTTGCCCGCGATTTCGCCAAGCGTAGTCGCATGAGCGGCTGATTCGCGGGCGAGCACGAGTGCCTCGGCGCCACCCGGTGCCCCAAGCGGCGTGGCACGATGCATGTCGAGGTACGCTCTGACCTCGCGTCCCTCCTCTTCGAGGAGCATCGGCAGGAGAAAGCCCGGACCAAACCATCGCCCCAGGACGGCCAGCAGTCGCGCGCGTCCGCTCGGATGAAACCCCGGCGGCGGATGGCCATGCTGTGCCAGAAGATCGGACCAGACTATGACATGCCGGTCCTCGACGTCCGCCAATCTCGAGTAGATGTCTTTCTTCTTGGTGTCCAACTCCGCCGCGGCCAGGATCCGGTAGAGATAGGCCGCATCGGCTTCATCCTGCCAGTGGTGCTCGAACGCGTGAACGTCGATCTCGCGAACGGGCGGGGGTGCTTCGCGGGGTTCCAGCGTCGTAGACATGCTTTCAAATATCACCCCGGCGCCTCTGTTTTGCAGCGGCGGCAACCCTTGCTGGTGGCCCGATGTCCTACCTCACAGAACCATCAAGGGAGACAGGATGAAGGCACTACTGCTTCTTTCCGCTATTGCTGCGGCCTCCGCCACGGCGACGCTGAACGCACAGGTGACAACCACCAAGCCCGACTCGAGCTGCACGAATTACCCCGATGGGCGCGTCGAATGCCGCATCTTTCGCGGCGGCGGCCGCGGGGATTCAGCGCTTCGAAGCCGGATCTTTTACAGGGTGGATTCGGTGATGGCAAAACGCGCGGCCCTGGGCCTCGAGCTCCGCACCACCGGGACGAAGCGGGACACGCTCGGAGTCTTCGTCGAAGCGGTGACCCCCAAGGGGCCGGCCGAGACCGCCGGCATCATCGAAGGAGACCGCATCGCTTCGATCAACGGGGTGGATCTTCGCACGTCCTCGGGCGACACGGACGACGAGTATACCAATGGGCTCGCGGCGCATCGCTTGAGCCGCGAAGTGCAGAAGCTCGCTCCCGGCAGCCGGGTGAACCTTCGTGTCTATTCGGGCGGGCGGTTCCGGGACGTGCAGGTCACAGCCGGAAAGGCGAGCGACCTCATGCGACTCGGCAATCGATTCAACTACATGATGCCCGGAATGGACGGGATGATGGAGTTCAACGGTCCGGAGGGGATGATGTATGCGCCGGACATGCAGAGGATGTGGGAGCGCCTGGAGCCATCAATGAAAGAGCGCATGGAGCCGCTGATGAAGGAGCGCATGGAGCCGCTGATGAAAGAGCGCATGGAGCCGCTGTTGCAGAAGCGGCTGGAGAATCTGCCGAGCACGATCCGGCTTCGCGCGCCCGTGCGGATCAGAACTCTTGCTCCGGTGCGCGCGCGGACCTACAGAGTCGATGCCAGCGGAATCGAACCCGTGTCAGCCGACGAGATCAGGGAGCTTGTGGCGACAACAATTCGGAACGCTCGATCCGCGTTAAAGCAGCTCGCTGCGGACGGAATCTCCTAGACAGCTCGTCGGCGCGCGCCTGCCAGCGCGCCTCCATCGAACGTGTCGCAATCTGGACGCGTTGCTCCACTGCGGATGTACGGGGTAACGCGTTCTGCGTAGCCGGACACGAGAATGTCGGAGGACGCTTCGGGTCAACGGCCGCGTATCCGATCCTCGGCAGTATCTCTACCGCCATCAATGTCAGCCCGGTCAGGATGATGAGCAGCGACAACGTATGCATCTTGGGGAGCCGATAGCGCCAAGTCGTGAGTGCGACCCAAAAGCCGCCGACGATGATGACGACTTCGACGCCGAGATAGTAGAACAGCCCCAGGCCGCACGCGCGCTCGTACGGCCAGACCGCCAGCGCCGCGAAGAGCGCGAACACGAGTATCAGTCGCGCTCCGCCACCGAACATGGCCGCGCGCTGCTGGGTGCGCTCCTGCGCGCGCCGCTCCTCCTCGCTCAGAAGCTTCTTCATCGCAGGCGAAGGCTCGGGCGGAAGTCCTTCGAACTCCCGCTCAATTTTTTTCAGTTGACTTGACCAGTCGTCTTGCTGAGCCACGATTGCTCCCGGCCGGGGACGTACCTCCCTTATCTTTCTGACTCCGCAGCCTCGTCACGGCAACGAAAAATGAATTTAGACGACGTAATACGGGTCCGGCTCGATAAATGGCTGTGGGCCGCGCGTTTCTTCAAGACACGGGCGCTTGCCGCGACGGCGATCGAGACCGGAAAGGTCGAGGTCAATGGAGAGCGGGCCAAGCGGGCCAAACAGCTCCAGGTCGGCGATTCCCTGCGGATCCGGCTTGGCCCATACCACCACATCGTGACGGTCCGGGCGCTCTCGGAGAATCGCGGACCAGCCCCAATCGCGGCCAAGCTTTACGAAGAATCCGAAGAGGGACGAAAAGCGCGCGAGGCGATGCAGCTGCAGGTGAAGGTAGCGCGATCGGTTCCCGGCTACGATCGAGGACGGCCCACCAAGAAGGATCGGCGCGATCTCGAGAGGGTCCGGCGGCCGGATCGGGACTAACACTGCAACTGAAAGGTCAACTACAAAGAACGGGGTGAAGCGCGACGGTGAAGTCCGGGCGTAGTGACCCGGTACCTGGCACCTGTGCCTCTCACACCTCCCGCCCCGTTCAGTTGCAGTTCGTTAGTCAGTCGAGCGCAGCAGCCTAGAACTCCATTTGCGCGCCGAGCTCCACGACTCGATTCGGGGGTATCCCGAAAAATTCGGTTGCCGGGCGCGCGTTGCGCTGCATGAAAATGAAAAGCCGCTTGCGCCAGCGCGCGAGCGGCTTGCTGCCTGTCGGGATGAGATTCTCGCGGCCGAGGTAAAACGTGGTTTCAGTCGGCTTTGCGACGATGCCGCGCTCGGCCGCCAGCGCGAGAATTTCGGGCACGTTTGGCGTCTGCATGAAGCCGTACTTCGCCTTGATGCGCCCGAAGTTGTGCGGGAAGCAGGTCACCTCGATGCGCTCGGTGATCGGGATCTCCGGCACCTGGGCGGAGACGATCGAAAGCAGAACCACGTTCTCATGCAGCACCTTGTTGTGCTTCAGATGGTGCAGCAGCACCAGCGGCGCGTCCTTCGACTCGGACGTCAGGAACACCGCGGTCCCCGGTACGCGCGGTGGCTTGAACCGCTTGTCGGGATTTTCGTCGCCGAGATCCCTGAGGAGCGCGTCGAGAGGGATCGAAGCATCCACGAGCAGGCTGCGCACGATCAGCCGTCCACGCTGCCAAGTCGTCATCAGGGTGAAAATCCCGAGCGCGATGACGAGAGGCACCCAGCCACCCTGCACGATCTTGAGCATGTTGGCGGAGAAGAACGCAAGATCGATGATCAGGAAAAAGGCGGCCAGGGCTCCGGCTCGCCAGACACTCCACTGCCAATGCGTCCGCGCCAGCACGTAGAAGAGAATCGTCGTGATCGTCATCGTCCCCGTGACGGCGATTCCATACGCGGCGGCGAGCGAGCTCGAGGATCTGAACATGAGGACGACGAGAATGCACCCGAGTCCAAGCGCGCGATTCACTTCGGGAACGAATATCTGACCTGTTTCAGACTGCGAGGTATGGACGATCTGCACTCGCGGACTATAGCCGAGCTGCACGGACTGCTGCGTGAGCGAGAACGCGCCGGAGATGAGTGCCTGGGACGCGATGATCGCCGCGATCGTCGCGAGAGCGATCAGCGGATACTGGAGCGCGCTGGGCGCTAGCAGGTAGAACGGATTGACCGCGGTCGTCGGGTCCCTCAGGATCAGCGCGCCCTGTCCGAAGTAGTTCGCCAGCAGCGCCGGCAACACCAGGAGGAACCATGCGAGGCGGATCGGCCGCTTGCCGAAGTGTCCCATGTCGGCATACAGCGCCTCGGCTCCCGTGACGGCCAGGACTACTGCTCCGAGCAGGACGAATCCGGCGTGCCCATGTCGGAGGAAGAACTCGATTCCGTATAGCGGATTTGCCGCGGCGAGGACCTGCGGGGCCTGCAGAATCTCGACCAGGCCGAGCCCGCCTATCGTCGCGAACCAGACGACCATCACGGGCCCGAAAATCCGTCCCACCTTCGCGGTGCCGTGCTGCTGAAAGAAAAACAGGCCGAAGAGTATGACAACGGTCAGAGGAATCACGAGATGCACCGACTGGGGTGCCACCACTTCGAGGCCTTCCACGGCGCTCAGCACCGAGATCGCCGGAGTGATCACGCCATCGCCGTAGAGGAGCGCCGCTCCGATCAATCCCAGAGCGATGATCGTCTTGCGGCGAAAGGAGTCCGCATCGCGCCGCTGCTTCTGAAGAATGAGCGCCAGCAACGCGAGAATTCCGCCCTCGCCGTTGTTGTCCGCCCGCATGATGAAGATGATGTACTTGATGCTGACGATGACTATCAGCGACCAGACGATCAGCGAGAGAACGCCGTAGACGTTGTCGGGCACCGGAGCGAGGCCGTGCTCCAGCTTGAAGCACTCGCGCAGGGCATAGAGGGGACTGGTGCCGATGTCCCCATAAACGACGCCTAACGCGAGAAGAGTGAGTTTTGCGAGACGGCGGCCGCTCGGACGAGCTTCGAGGTTAGTGCTGATTTGCGCGACCTATAGGGGTTCAGGCCACCCAATTGCCGGCGGCTTTGAGTTCGGAATTTCCTCAAGCGCGCCACCCTTTGCAAGGCCAATCCCCCCCTGCCAGGCTGATCCCCGTGGGTAAAAAAACAGACGTAAATGGCGGGGCATATCGCTTGCTTTATGAGAGGCACAACAGAAAGCACCTGATTCTACCTATGGAGGGTTAAATGAAGGATCTAAACGAAAGGGGCCTAAAGAACCAAGTCAAAGGAACCGCCAAGGAATTCAAGGGAAGGGTTCGCGGCGACTTGGGCGATGCCACCGACAACTCCAGCGAGCACATCAAGGGGCGTACTGAAGAGCTCAAGGGCAAGGTCCAGAAAAACTTCGGGAAGGGCGAGAGAAAAGCCGACCCGGACAGCGTCTAACACTCGAAGGGATAAAGAAAAAAGCGCCGGTGCAGATTCCTGCACCCGCGCTTTTCTTGTTTTTCGAGTTTTTCGGGCGTTGCCAGCCTCAGTAAGGCCCATCTCCCGGTGGCGGCCCTGGAGGGCGTGCCGTCGAGTCTCCGCCTCGCCGCTCAGCGAGCTCACGGCGCGCGGCCGCGCGCATCCTGTCGAGCTTCACCTGCTGGTCCGGATTCAGCAGCCGTTTGATCTGCGCGTGAGTACTGTCGCTGACAACCCGCGTCAGGACCGCGATCGAATCGAGCTGCGGCTTCAGCGGCTTGTACAGCGTGACGATCTGCCTATGCTTCTGCTCGATCAGCGAATCAACGGATGCCTGCTGCCCTGGGGTGAGCTTGAGCTCCTCGGCCATTCTCTGTCTGTACGCGCGCGGACCCCGCATATCGCGGCCATGCTTGGCGTCCATCATCCGGTCGGCGGTAAAACCAAGCGCGCCACCCGCGACGAAAGCGCCGAGCAGAAACATCATGGCGTAACCCTTTGAGCTATCCATCGCGATCCTCAGTGTGACAAGACGTAGCGGAACGTCGCTTCGCGCTGCGAAGAGCCATCGCGCGGAGCCGTTACGACCTGGACGGCGCCAGGCAGAAAGTCCGAGGCGAGTGGCTCCGTGACGGCGTCGTAAGTCGTGCGCAGGTCTTCGTCTTTCTGCCGCGACCACATCAAGCCGGCGGCGACGAACAGGAGAGCCGCGGCAGCGAGGCCGGGCCCTGCCCAGCTCGCGAGATCCGACCACCAGTTTACCGGGATGCTGACGACTGCTCCCTCGTGCTCCTTGATGTACGCCATGATGCGCGTCTCGAGGGCGTCCCAATATGCGCCTCCGGCGGGCGGTGCGTACACATCACGGAGCATCTCCGTGATCGTCGCGTCGCCTTCATCGTCGAGTCGCAAGTCGGTACGATCTTCCATCGCTAATCCCTCAGGTTTCCGAGCACCACCCGCAGTTTCTGCCGCGCGTGGTGCAAATCCGAGCGAGCCGTTCCACCCGGGATACTCAACATCTCGCCAATCTCTGCGTGCGTAAAGCCCTCGATATCATGCATGACGATTACCGCCCGCGCACGATCCGGAAGCTGCGCTAGCGCCGCCTCGAGCCGCTCCCGCAGCTCGCCGCTTACCGCCGGATCACGGAACGTGGCCGGAATCGATTCGGAGATCTCCTCCGCATTTCTTACCTTCCGGCGGCGAGCCAGGTCGAGCGCCGCGTTCGCGACGATTCGATTGAGCCACGCGCCGAAAGCCTGCGCCGGATCGAACCGGTCGAGCGCCTGATACGCCCGCAGGAAACCCTCCTGCACCGCATCTTCCGCATCCTCGTGCGTCATGACGATCGAGCGTGCCACGATGTACGCGCGCCGCTGATGAAGACGTACGAGCCCTGCGAAACCCCGTTCGTCCCCATTCCTGGCCAGACTTACGAGCGCTCGTTCCTCATCAGAAATACGTATGGCTGGGTGCGACTGTTGAGGGGCTGTCAATACGGCTGGGTGGAGGTTCTGGCCGTAAGATACGGCCGGAACCGACTTACCGTCGTCGGAAGCATTCCTGTTCGACAATTGGCGCTATCCCGAGCTAGTGAACCGGTCCCATGGAGCCGCGCGCGCGACCCGTCCGGAACAGTAGCAGGAGCGGCAGCCCGAATATCAATACCAGCCCGCTGTACAAATAGATCCTGGAGAACGCGAGCATGCTCGATTGCACGGTAACCTGGCGGTCGAGGATCGCGAGCGCCTGCTGCTGTGCGATCATCGGATTGATTCCTCGGGCGACGAGACCGCGTGCCAGCATCGAGAGACGGCTCAGTGTCTCGGGATCGTTCGCGCCGACGTGCTCGACCAGCACCGCCTTCTCGGCTGCCATGAAGCGCGCGAGAAGGGTCGCCATTACGGCGATTCCTAGCGAGCCGCCAAGCTGGCGCATGAGATTGAACATGCCGGTCCCCTGGGCCAGATCCTTCACCTTGAGGTCCGCCATCGTCGCGTTCGTCAGGGGAACGAAGATGAGCCCCAGCCCCATGCCGCGAAGTATCAGGGGCCAGAAGAGATCCCCGGAGCCGCTCGCGGATGTGAGCTGTGAGAGCTTCAGCATCGACAAAAAGAAGAGAAACGCCCCTGCTACTACCGTGTATCTGGCGTCCAATCGCATGGCGTTTCTCCCGACCACAGCCATTGTCACTGCCGACGCGATCGCGCCCGGCAGGATGATCTTTCCCGTCTGCCATGCCGTCATCTGTAGCAGCTGCTGGAGAAAGACCGGGAGAATGAAGACGGATCCGTACAACGCAAACCCGAGCAGCAGTCCTATGCTCACGCCGGCGGTCACCTGGCGGCTCTTCAGAATGCGGAAGTTGATTACCGGCTCGTCGGTCGTCAGCTCGTGCCAGATGAGGGCGATTCCAGCGAGGAGCGCGGTCACGCCCAGCATCGTGACGAAGCGCGATTCCCACCAGTCGTAGCGCTCGCCGCGCTCGAGCATCCATTGCAGCGATCCGACGCAGAGCGTAAGCAGGATTATTCCGAGGTAGTCGATCTTGTCGGCCCGCTCCTGGTGGATGGCGTCGTGTATGTACGTAACCGTAAGGATCGCAGCGATGATGCCGAGCGGAACGTTGATGTAGAAGATCCACGGCCAGTTGTAGTTGTCCGTGATCCAGCCGCCGAGCGTAGGGCCGAGCGTCGGGCCGACCATGACGCCGACGCCGAAGATCGCCATGCCGGTTCCCGCCTCTTCAGGCGGGAATGACTCGTACAGCGTCGCCTGGGCAGTCGAGAGCAGCGCCCCGCCTC
>DASWBC010000584.1:0-1511 GCA_036390815.1 Gemmatimonadaceae bacterium | reverse complement strand
GTAGGGAGAAAACCCTACCTATGTCTCCGCACTACGACTTTGACGCTCCCGGGTTTCAAAAGGTTGTTCGTGGACCTCCTGTTTCAAAGGTTGTCATGGGAGTGAAACGCACGTCTCAGGGGAAATTCGCCAGCACATAGTCAAGCTCGTACGAATGTTTGCCAGCGTTGATGTCGATTTTCATGGTGCCCTTGAGCCCCTCCAGCTGATCCGTCCCGGAATCGGGGACAACGGTGATGACCAGTGAGGGCTCGCCGCGATTCATCGCGCCCGTGTGCTGAAGGATGAACGACCCCTTCCGGCCCTTGAGCGTTCCGGTCACCCACTCAATGGCGACGTAGCCCGCGGAATTCTTGATGATCGTGCCGCCGGTAAGCATTTGACCCTTGCTGCTGCCATCCAGGTCGCCGTGAAATTGCTTGTCGATCGACATCCTCCCCAGCAGCTGGGTACCCGGGTCGTTGTCCATCGGCAACGGTTTTAGCGATACGTCGAAGAGTCCGGTGGCGCGAGGCATTATGTCGATCTCCGGGGATTGGTATTTGTGGTCGTCTTGTTCATTACACTACGCACGAGCCGGTTCCAACCGGGATGCGACCTCTCGAGTGCCGCCGTCGCCCAGCCGCGCGCATCGCAAAGTCCGAGGGCCACTCCCGGCGACCGGCTCACGCCCATGTTGCAGTGCACCATCACCCGCTCAGCGTCGGGCCACTGGTCGAGGAATTCGGTGATCGCGCGCGCGTGGTCCGCTGCAAAGAGAATGTCGGATTCCTCGTTGCGCTCCGAGATGTCGTCGAAATGGAGCCTCAAGACAGCGACGAATTGCTCCGAGACGCCGGCGGGCTCGGCGTCCGGGTCCGAGATCGAGATGCAGATCTCTTTCAGGCTCGGTTGGTAACGCTCGGCCTCCTCGCGCGACAGCACGAGGAGATCAGGGGCCGATTTTGCCGTCGGTGCCCGTTGTGTAGGTGGTCGTTGCGTCTTCGCCAGTTGAACCTTCGCCTTCCTGCGCACCTACTTGGCCTTGGGCGGCGGCCATGCTCCGAGGAGCTGTCGGACGGTGATGATCTGCGCGAGATGATAGGAAGCGTGAGTGACAGCGACGAGGACGGTTCGCAGATAGGTCTGTCCAGTTCCACGAGGGATTTTCATCGTGAGATCCAGCTTGCTGTCGGTGGTGAAGCGCTCGAGCGCCATTCGGTCCTTCTTCCATCCGGAGACGCTTTCGTTCCACGACTTCTCGCTCGCTGGGGCAGCGCCGGCCGGCCAATAGTCGTCGGGCCATTTGAGCTTTTCCTCGTAGTCCGGATTGACGACGAAATCAAGCAGGTCGTGTTGGGTGATTCGAATGTGCTCGAGCAGTTCCCAAACCGAGTGGGGGAAACCGGTCGGGCGCTTGCCGCGGAGCTCGGGGGGAAGTCCCCTGATCGCGTTCTCCAATGACGAGTGCGACTGCTCCCAATTCAGCGATGAGGCGACGATCGCGCGCCAGTCTTCCTTGTTACTCAATG
>DASWBC010000583.1:0-3841 GCA_036390815.1 Gemmatimonadaceae bacterium | reverse complement strand
TGGGGCGGCGTGTGGCCGCGGGGCATTCCCATCGGAACGGTACTGGAAGAAATGAAGACGAGCGAGGGCTGGGCGCGCACCTATCTGCTGCGGCCGGCGGTGAATCCGTCCGACGTCTACTCCGTCATGATTCTGCGCCGCGACCGGCTCGCCAAGGGATTCGATGGGGTGTGGCAGAGCGTGGCTCAGGTCGACCAGGCGACGCAGCGCATTATTGTGTCGGGTGATTCGGCAGCCAGAGCCGCAGCACTGGCGGAGGCAGCCGCGCGCCGAGCCGTGCTCGACAGCATTGCGCGCTCGAACGGCGGTGTTCCGCTCGGCGTTACCGACAGCGCCAGGGCCCCGGCCGTCGCGGCTCCGAGACCCGCACCAGTCCGCAGACCCGTAGACACCGCCGCCGCTCGCGCGCGGCGCGACTCCGCTGCGCGCGATACGACCAGACGCGACTCCGTCAGAACCGACACGATTCCGCATCGACCGGGAGCAGCGCGATGAACGTGGGCGGGGCGATTCGCGCGATAATCAGCTTCCTCATCTTCATCGTCCTTCACTACACGCTCCGGCCTCTCCTCGGCTGGCGCGCGCCGATGGACTTCCTGATTCTGGCGCTCCTTCTCGCTGCAGTGCGCGTCCGGCCTTCGACGGCAGCAGTGATCGGATTCGCACTCGGCCTGATTTCCGATTCGCTGGCACCGGACGCTCTCGGCGCCGGCGCCCTCGCGATGACGGTCGTCGGCTTCGGCGCTTCCTACCTCAAGGCCGTGTTTTTCGCCGACAATCTCGTGCTCAACGCTTTCTTCTTTTTCCTCGGGAAGTGGGTGTTCGACATCCTGTACTTCATAGGCGAGCAACGGGTGCACGGATTCGAGCTGCTGCAGCAGCTACTGCTTTGGTCGCCCCTCTCGGCGGCGGTAACCGCCGCCGTGGGCGTCCTGTTACTCTTCATCATGCGCCCGCTTCTCGAGCCGACTCCCACATGAGCTTCCATCCGAACGACGTGGCCAGGAGAGCGAGGATGAGCTCGATGGCCCTCGCGATCGGATTCGTGCTTCTCGTCGGCGCCTTTTTCAAGACGCAGGTCATCCAGTACAAGCAGTACGTGATGCAGTCGGAGGAGAATCGCCTGCGTCCGATTCCTCTCCCCGCGCCGCGCGGAATCATCTACGACCGGCATGGCGAGGTGATCGCCGAGAATCTGCCCGCGTACTCCGTCTCGATCACGGCGCCGAGCGTAGACAGTTTACGCAGCGCGCTCGCGCAGCTGGGGCCGACACTACAGCTCGGACAGAACGACATCAACAACGCGATACGCCGCTACCGGCGCGCGCCGACGAGGCCGACGGTCATTCTCCCCGACGCGACGATCGATATCGTGTCGGTTCTCGAGGAGCATCGGCTCGATTTTCCGCGACTGATCATCCAGTCCGTCCCCAAGCGATACTATCCCGACGGACCGGTAGTGGCGTCGTTCGTCGGCTACACTGGCGAGATCACCGAATCGGATCTCAACGATCCGAAGTACGCGAGCTACAAGCCCGGGCAGCAGATCGGTAAAGCCGGCCTCGAGAAGCAGTACGAGCCGATACTCCACGGGAAGGAGGGCGTGCGCTTCGACGAGGTCGATGCGCGTGGCCGCCCCGTGCGGGGCGAGGGACCGAGGCCTGATCTCAGCCCGGAAGGCGCACCGCCGCTCTACACGAACATCGATCTCGATCTCCAGAAGTTCACGGTGGGCCTGTTCGCCGATTCGCTGCAGGGTGGCGCGGTTGCGATCGACCCCAATACCGGCGAAGTCCTCGCGCTCTACAGCGCGCCGAGCTGGGACCCGAACAAGTTTACCGGCGGGATTCCTGTCGAGTACTACAAGCAGCTGCTCGAGGACAAACGACGCCCGCTCGTGAACAAGGCGATTCAGGGCACGTATCCGCCGGGCTCGACGTTCAAGCTCGCAACCTCGATCATCGGCCTCGAGGAGGGCGTCGTCGGCGTGAATGATCACATGCCCGTGCCTTGCACGGGTGGTTACCAGTTCGGCAACCGCTACTTCCGCTGCTGGGAGAAGAAGGGCCACGGCTCGCTCAGTCTCGAGGGCGCGATCAAGCACTCGTGCGACGTGTACTTCTATCAGCTCGGGCTGAAGATCGGACTCGCGAAGTTCATCGCGGGAGGGATCCAGCTCACCATGCGGGACAAGTCCGGCATCGATCTGCCGGAAGAAACACAGGCCCGGTGGCCTTACGCGCTCGACTACTACAACAAGAAATACGGCCCGCGCGGCTGGAGCAACGCCGAGACGTTGAACCTGGCGATCGGACAGGGAGCGAATTCGCAGACGGTCGTCAACATGGCGAAGCTCTATAGCGCGTTTGCCGCCAAGGGGATGGCGCCGAGACCTGAGATCGCTCACTTGGTACCGCAGCGAAAGCAGGTATTCACGCTGACCAGCATACAGGATTCCGTAGTGCTGGAGGGACTGAAGGCGGTTCTTGAAGCAGGCGGCACCGCCGGCGCATCCGCGATTGAGGGTCTCACCCTCGCCGGCAAGACGGGCACGGCACAGAACACCGGCGGTGACGATCACGGCTGGTTCGTCGGGTTCGCTCCTGCCGACAAGCCGAAGATCGTCGTCGCGGTGCTGCTGGAATTCGGTCTCCACGGATCGCGCGCGGCACACATCGCATCGGCGATCATCGGCCACTATCTGAAGGTCGGGCCGATCAAGGCAGTGATGGACGAGGGCTGATGAGCCGCCCCATCGTTTCGGATTTCCGCCTCCTCGCAGCAGCCGGGATCCTCTCGTTGTTCGGTGTGGCGATGGTCTATTCGGCGGGACAGACGGACACGCCTACCGCCGTCGCTGCTCTCTACAAGTCGCAAATCCTCTGGCTGCTGATCGGAATGGGCTTCGCCTACGCGGTCGGACGTTCCTCGGTTCGATTCATCGAGTGGATGACGACGCCGCTGTACGCGTTGTCGATATTCCTGCTCGGACTCACTCTCGTGATCGGGAAGGGGGCCGGAACCGCCGCGAGCACTAAGAGCTGGCTTGCGATCGGGAGCCACCGCATCGGTCAGCCATCCGAGATCGCGAAAGTGACCGTTGTGCTCATGCTCGCGAAAGTGCTGGCCAACCAGCGTGAAACGCCGAAGTCGCTGCTCGATCTGTGGAAGCCCGCGCTGGTCGTCGGCATTCCATGGGCGATCATCATGCTGCAACCAGACCTCGGCACCGGCATCGTGTTCATCGGCATTTTCTTCGCGATGCTGTTCTGGGCGGGTGTGGCGTGGCCGCTTCTGATTCTGATCGCCAGCCCGGCCATCAGTCTCGTTCTCTCCTTCAGCGTCGGACTGTGGGGCGCATGGTTCTTCATCCTGCTCGCCCTCGTCCTCTGGTACCGGCCGTACCTGATAGAGGGAATCGTGCTCATGGTGCTGAACGTCGCCACGGGCGTCGTCGCACCGATGATGTGGGAGAAGCTCGCGCCGTACCAGCAGAACCGATTGAAGGTGTTCATCGATCCGTCCGCCGATCCGCGCGCATCCGGGTACCACGTCATTCAATCGAAAGTGGCGATCGGATCCGGTGGATTCTTCGGCAAGGGGTTCACGCTCGGCACGCAGAAGCGTCTCGCGTTTCTGCCCGAGCAGCACACGGACTTCATCTTCTCCGTCGTAGGAGAAGAGCTCGGCTTTCTCGGTGTGACGATCGCGCTGGCGCTCTTTCTCTGGCTCTTCCTCCGCATCACGAAGATCGCCGAGCGGGCGAACGATTCCTACAGCAGCCTGGTCGCGTTCGGACTGATGTCTAGTTGGTTCGTTCACGTGCTCGTAAATGTCGGCA
>DASWBC010000582.1:0-1933 GCA_036390815.1 Gemmatimonadaceae bacterium | reverse complement strand
AAAAAAGAGGCACACTCATGACCGCGATCATCGTGGCACTGCTCACTATACCGCTCGCGGCACTGCGCCCCTTCCAGCAGCCGGCTGCGCCAAGCAAGCCGGCCGCCGAAGCAGACGCACTTCCTCTGTCGTTCAAGGTTTCGTTCGGTGACGCGTCCGCCAAGCCGGCTTCGCCAGTCTCGCAGGCGGCGGGCGTCGCGCAGGCCCAGGCGACAATTATCTCATCGCAAGCGCGGTCGTGCGACTCGTATCCGACGGGAACATCCACGGGAAGCTCAACGCACATCGACACCCATGGTAACGGTGACGGCGAGATTCTCGAGTTCCTCATCAGTACTGTGGGTCGCTGCACGGAAGCAGTTGTCCGCGGCAAAGCGGTTTACTCGCCCGATGAGACACGCGTCGCGCAGCTGTCCCCGGGCGGCTTCGCCAAATTTCGCGAGCGGTCCGCGGGTTTCGATCGTACGGTCTCCATCACGCCTGTAGGTGATGGCTCTTTGAGCTACGCCGCCACGGTAGACGGACGGACGACTCCGTTCGATGCGCCCATGCAGGCATGGCTGTCGCATTTGCTCCCGGAAGTATTGAGAGAGGCGGCCATCAACGTTCCTGCCCGCGTCGCGCGTCTTCGCGCGCAGGGTGGTGTGCCCGCCGTGCTTCAATCGATCGCTCAGACCCACAGCTCGTGGTCCAAGCGAGTTCACTATGAGGAGTTGATCAAGCACGGACCGATGCTCAGCGAAAGCGATGCGGAGAAAATCGCGCAGCAGGTGGGTCGCGACTTGTCGAGCTCGGGAGACTTGAGCGCCGTGTTGCAGATGCTCCCGCTGAAAGCGATTCAAAGCCCGGGCACTCGCAGCGCGATTGCGGACGCCCTCTCGCACATCGCCTCGAGCGGTGACAAGTCCAGCACACTTCAGGTGATGGCTCCAAACGCCGATCCGGAAATGCTGTTGATGCTGGCGAAAGCGGCCGAGACGCTTCCCTCGTCCGGCGATAAGGAAAATTTTCTGATCTCGACCGCCGCGGAATACCTGGCCGGCTCGAACGAATCGCTGACGACCGCCTACTTCCGCGCGGCGGCGACGATCCAATCGAGCGGGGACATGGCGAACGTGCTGATTTCCGCGGTCCCCTACGGACATGGCAATCCAGGGATCGCCCTCGAGGTGGTCGAGACATCAAAAGGCCTTGCCTCGAGCGGCGATGCGGCGAACGTCCTGATCTCTCTGGCCTCACAGCGAGTGCTGACGCCCAACACGTCTCGCGCCACCCTCGCGGCGATCCAGCGGACGCTCACGATGGAGTCCAGCGGCGACAGGGCGAACGTGCTCATGGAAATCGCGCGGGCCAATCTCCTGTCGACATCGGAGGTGCGGGACGCGTACACAAAGGCCGCGCTTGCACTGCCGTCAGAGGGTGACAGGGCAAACGCCCTTGCGGCGGCGGCAAGGCGGCAGTGAGCTGATCAGGCCGGCTGCGCGAGTGCGCGCAGCCGGAGTCAAATCCACGACATAGCGTCTGCCGGCACGCCGGTGGATCGAGCGGAGGAGAATCATGTCACACGTTGAGGCCATTAGTGCGATGAGAAGTGCTAGAAAAACAGCACTTACTCTGATGTCTATCTGCGCCCTGGCGCGGGGGGCGCAAGCACAGGCGCTACCCGGACACGAAAGCGAAGCGGGGCAGGCAACGAGCGCGATTCTCGCGCGAGCCAGCGCGTCGCAAGCGGACCACCCTCCGGTCATAGACGGCCGCGATGACGATGCCATCTGGAAGACCGCCGCGCCGATCACCGGCTTCCGCGTCTTCGATCCGAAGGAAGACGGAGATCCGAGCGCCGCGACTGAAGCCAGAGTCGCGTACGATGCCGAGAATCTGTACGTCTTCACGAGGATGTTCGATACACATCCGGACAGCATTCTGTCGCTGC
>DASWBC010000581.1:0-1526 GCA_036390815.1 Gemmatimonadaceae bacterium | reverse complement strand
CAGCGTCACGGAAGGCGAAGAGAAGCCGCTGAAGTACCCGTCGATCTTCTTCAAGTCGAAGCTCGTGCTGATCACGAAGACCGACCTGCTCCCGTACGTGCCGTTCAACCTCGAACAGGCCAAAACGAACGCGAAGACGATCAACCCTCAGGCGGAGGTCGTCGAAGTGTCGTGTCAGACCGACGCCGGTCTCGCGCGCTGGATGCAGTGGCTCGAGCAGCGGCGCGAGGCGCGCATGGTGGCCGAGGCGTTGGTCTGATCTCGGTTTGAGCTGGTCCCCTTTAATTCGGCGGCGATCGTGTCTCGGAATCAGCATGACCCAGACGGCGTGTCACCTCGTCGACCCAGTCGATGACCACGAACAGCTCCTTTGGCACGCTTCCCGGGTCACGCTGCACCATGAGGAACTTCGTGCCGTCGCCGTTGACATCGTAACCAGCTTCGCTTCTCCGGAACGGCACGAAATGGCCCGTAAACAACAGATTCGGAGTTCTGGCCGCGAACTGTTGTCCCGTCTCGACAACAACGGCCATCATGTTGTCGCCGTTGCGATAGAAGATTTCTTTCCCTGCTGGCGACCACACCGGTTCCCGTCCTCCTGAATCCGAGATTTGCCACTTCCCTCCCGGGCCGGGAAACGATTGGACGTAGACCTCATCACGCCCCGATTCGTTGGAGGTGTAAGCGATGAATCGTCCATCGGGGGAAAACCGCGGTCCGCCTTCATTGGACGGTGAGGCAACGAACGTCCGCGCCTTGTGATCGGCCAGCGACATGACCCAGATGTCGGCAGCGGATGCGCCCGTATAGTTTGTATAGGTCAGAGTGCGCCCGTCGGGGGAAAACGAGCCCACGTGAAGATGCTCTCCCGGCGTATGGGCGGCGGCGATCTGCTGCTCGGACCCGGTCCCGTCGGCTTGCCGCCAATAGATCGACGGCGTACCGCCATGAGTGGCGGCGTACGCGATCCTCTGATCGTCCGGAGTCCACGCCGGCGTCTCTTCCTCCACCGGATCGAAGGTGAGTCGCGTGAGCGTGTTGCGTTTCAGGTCTGCGGTCCAGATGTCCGCGTTGGCGGCACTGACGCGAACCGTTATCGCGAGGTGATTGTCATCGTGCGAAAGCCTCGGTTCTTCATACTGTTGCTGTGGGAACGGCATCGTTGCCGGATGACCGGCTCGGTCAACCCATACCAGCGCATGTCTCACACCTCCTGAACCGCCCGGTGCGTAAACGAGCGTTCCGTCATCACTTGCGGCGAAGAGGGCATGCTGGTAGGGAGCGATCGTGGCAATCGCGTCGACGACCGGAACAGGCTGACGCAGCAGTTGAAGCTTCTTCGGATCAAAGGGCGCGGCTAACAGCGACGAACTTCGCGACATGAGTAGATACCCGCTCTTGAGATAGCGAGCGGAGGTCACTTCTCTTTCGATGAGTGTCCGCTGTCCGGTGCTCAAAGAGACCGAAATGAGATCGGTGCGGTCGGCGCGAGTCAATGCAGCCAGCACATGCCCCGCGTCCGGAAG
>DASWBC010000580.1:0-2432 GCA_036390815.1 Gemmatimonadaceae bacterium | reverse complement strand
CGTAGGGGGTCGGACCCGGTGCCCCAAGCCGGATAGTGTTCGCGACACTGCCCCGAGCCGGGTAGTGGGTCCCCACTACCCCGAGCCGCGTCAACTTGACTCGCCTCAGCCACCTTTCTACATTGTATAGGGCGTTCAACTCGGCGGCCAACACTGATGTGGGGATACCCCCACATTTTTTTGTCTCTGGAACAAACCTCGAACCCGGATGAACGAAACGCTGGAATCTCGTGTGGCATCGGAAATTAGGCCGCTTGCGCTGGAGCTTTTCGAATTCAGGATCGGGGGCAGCAAAGGCCGTCCCGTGCTCGACGTTCGCCTCGAGCGCGAGGATGGAGAAGAAGTGACCGTGGACGATTGCGCGGCTGCATCTCGCGCGATCGAGGCAAGGCTGGACGCGGAAGATTTTGGCGGCAGGAGATACGTGCTGGAAGTCTCGTCGCCGGGGCTGGAGAGACCGCTCCGGAACGCGAAGGATTGGAAGAGGTTTGTCGGCGGGAGCGCGGTGGTCACCACGAACGTGGCTGGCGATCCGGCCGGCCGCCGTACGGACGAAGTGGAGATCGCCGGTGTCGAAGGAGATGCCGGACACGAAGTCGTGATAGTGCATGACGAGCGCGGCGGTGAGCGGCGCTTTCCGCTGGCCGCGGTCGAGAAGGCACGGCTGGCGTTTCACTGGAAACGGTAGAGGCAGAGGACATGGCGGCTTCAGTAGAGATTCTGACGGCGATCCGCGAGTTGACCAACTCGAAGCAGATCGATCGCGCTGAATTGCACGGGCTTCTCCAGGATGGCATCAACGCCGCCCTCGCCAAGAAGCACGGGCCTACCGTGCAGGCCGAAGTGGAAATCGACGAGAACAAGGGCGCGATCAGGATCGTTCTGCTCAAGACCGTGGTCGACGAAGTGACCGACTCCGCGAGCCAGATATCCCTCGAGGAGGCGCGGTTCGAGGACGCCGAGTTCCAGGTCGGCGACCAGATGGAGATCCCCGTCGATTTCGCCGAGTTCGGACGCACCGCCGTGCAGGCGGCGAAGCAGCGCATCATCCAGCGCGTCAGGGAAGGCGAGAGATCCAAGATCCGCGACGAGTTCTCCAGCAGGGTTGGAGATCTTCTCTCCGGAGAGGTGCAGCAGATCGAGCGCGGCAAGCTTGTCATCATGCTCAACAAGTTCCGCGAGGCGGAAGCGATCATCCCGTACCGCGAGCAGAACCACCGGGAGCACTTCCACCAGGGCGATCCCATTCGTGCCGTGCTCAAGCGCGTCGAGGAGACGCCGAAGGGGCCGCGTCTCGTCCTCAGCAGAGCGGATTCGTTGTTCGTGAAGGCGCTGTTCAAGCTCGAGGTTCCCGAGATCCAGCAGAATCTGGTCGAGATCCGCGCCAGTGCTCGCGAGGTCGGAAGCAGGACGAAGATCGCGGTTTTCTCGCGGGATGATTCGGTCGATCCGGTGGGCGCGTGCGTCGGCCTCAAGGGCTCGCGGGTCCAGGCCGTCGTCAACGAGCTCGGCGGTGAGCGAATCGATATCGTCCCCTGGTCCGCCGACCCGGAGCGCTTCGCCAAGCTGGCGCTCGCGCCCGCGCGCGTTGCGCGCGTGTTCAGCGATCCGGCGACCAAGACGATCCAGGCGATCGTCGACGAGGATCAGCTCTCGCTCGCGATCGGGCGCAATGGCCAGAACGTGCGCCTTGCATCCGAGCTCACCGAGTGGAAGATCGAGCTCTACTCGAGCCGTGAGTGGATGGAGCGTGGCACCGATCAGCCGATCTTTGCTCCGCTTCCCACCGAGGAGCCGGTGTCGGGCGTGAATCCGCGCCTCGCCGACATCGAGGGAATGCAGCCGGCAACGGTCGCCGTTCTCGAGGAGGCTGGCTACAAGACGCTCGACGACATCATCGATCTCGAGCGCGAGGATTTTCTGCGGCTGCCGGGTATCGCGCCGGAAGAGGCAGATCGCTTGATGGCGATCATCAACGAGCTAACAACCGACGAGGCGCCCGAGACAGGTGAAGAGGCGGTCGTCACGACCGAAGCGGACGTCGAAGCCGGCAGCGAGATGGCATCCGAGGGTGGTAGCGCAGTGGCCACCGAGCTCGTGCCGGAGACGGAAGAGATAAAGACGGAAGCAAAGAAGAAGGAACCGAAGCCGAAGGAAGTGAAGAAGGCGGAGTAGCGAAAACGTGGACGCGGTAGAGCAGCGCAAGCTCCTGGGCCTCATTGGACTGGGTATTCGCGGGCGCGGGGCAATCGTGGGTGTGCAGCAGGTGCGAGAGGCGGCGAAGCGCGGCAAGTTGTTGTTGGCTATTGCGGCGCCAGACGCGTCGAGCAACAGTTTGGACAAAGTGCTTCCGCTGCTTCGCGCCCGCGGAATCACGGTCCTCGCTGGTCCGGCAGCCGCCGAGTTGGGCGCGGCGGTTGGACGCGAGGCCA
>DASWBC010000579.1:0-1809 GCA_036390815.1 Gemmatimonadaceae bacterium | reverse complement strand
CGCGTGTGATGCCCGCGCCTGGAGGTTTCCGCGCATCGATCGGGAGACGGTGCCTTTTCCCCCCGTCGCTCTCCTGCTAAGGCTCGACATGCCGGCGTTCACATCCGCCAAATCGGGAAGCCCGTTCGCGCGATAATTCCCGAACGTGCCGACTGGCCGGCCGAGGTTCTCGGCCAGTTCTTTTGTGGCGGCGCCGAGTGCGGCGAATTCGGGTCCAATGGTCGCCACGTCTTCGCTGAGATCCGCAACCTGCGCTCTCGGTCGTGCGAAAATCGTATCACCATCGTGGAGGGGACGCGCGGCCATCGTCCCCGGCGAGATGGACACCACCAGAGTTCCAATCAGGCTCCCGCCCGGCTTGATCTGCGCGTAGGAATCCCGGCGCACGCTCGGAAGCGCCTCCGCGAGGAGCTCGGTCCTGATCAGTATCCGCTCCAATTCGGGTACGGAAGCCGGACGGAAGGAAACGTCCCTGACGATTCCCTCCTTTTCCCCAGCGAGCCACACTTCAGTGCCGGAAAGGATGCCGGGTGCTTCGGCGATCACGACGTAAAGGGTTACTTTCTTGCCGTGCAGACCGCCCACGCGCGCGAACAGCAGCACGCCGACGGTAAGCGCGGTGATCACCGCCACCGCGATCACACCTCCTTTCAACTCTCTCCAGTGAAGTTGCCGGGCCATTGAGCGAATATAAACACGAGCTATCTGGACCGCTTATCTTATGGCGCATACATGACGCCCAATAACGCTACGGCATGCTGATAGGGGTCCCGCGAGAGATTGCGAGCGGAGAGAGGCGTGTTGCGCTCGTACCGGAAGTCGTCCCGCTGCTCACGCGCGCGGGGCATCGCGTGGTTATGGAGCGCGACGCCGGACTGCGAGCCGGTTTTATCGACGACGCTTATCGGGCGGCCGGCGGTGAAGTTGTCGACACGTCCGAGGAGATCTATTCGACCGCGCAGATGGTTCTGAAGGTCCAGCGCCCCGCACGCGCGGAATCCAGCGGCGAGGCCGAGCTGGACATGCTCACGGAAGGCACGGTTCTCATCGGCTTGTTCCAGCCGTCCGCCGATCCGGCTCTTTTTCAGCAACTGGCCGACCGCAAGATCATCGCCTGCAGCATGGAGCTGGTGCCGCGGACGACGCGTGCCCAGATGATGGATGCGCTGTCCTCGCAGAGCACTGTTGCCGGCTACAAGGCGGTACTGCTCGCGGCCAACGCGCTTCAGAAGTTCTTTCCCATGCTCATGACGGCCGCGGGCACGGTGCGTCCGGCGCGCGTGCTCGTCATCGGGGCCGGAGTCGCGGGACTGCAGGCTATAGCGACCGCGCGTCGCATCGGAGCGGTCGTCGAGGCATTCGACACTCGGCCGGTCGTCAAGGAGCAGGTGCAGAGCCTGGGGGCGACCTTCGTCGAGCTGGACGTGCACCTCGAAGACGCGCAGGACTCGGGCGGCTACGCGCGTGAGCTGAGCGATCGGCACATCCGGCGCGAGAAAGAGCTGATCCACAACCACGCATTGCAGGCGGACGTGATCATCACCACCGCGCTCGTGCCGGGGAAGGCTGCCCCGGTTCTCGTGGCAGCGGAGACGGTCAAATCGATGCGCCCCGGCTCGGTCATCGTCGATCTCGCCGGGGAGCAGGGCGGCAACTGCGAGCTGAGCGTGCCGGGTGAAACAGTCGTGAGGCACGATGTCACGATCATAGCGCCCCTCCATATCTCGAGCGAGCTCGCCTATCACGCCAGCCAGATGTACGCGAAGAACATCTCGGCGCTGGCGACTCTGCTGGCTCCAAAGGGCGATC
>DASWBC010000578.1:0-4188 GCA_036390815.1 Gemmatimonadaceae bacterium | reverse complement strand
CTGCCGACGAGCAGCCGTGCATCTGATATCACTGGAAGCGGAGCCAGGGCGCGAGACAGGTCACCTGGGCCCATTTTGGACGCGCAACCCGCACAACGCGCGAGCGCGGTGAGCCTGATCAGTTCGGTCGTCGTTGCGGCGCTCATTGGAATTCAGCCTCTTACCTGGGTGCTACGGCAGCGATCACGTCGATCTCGACCATGGCGCCGCGGGGAAGCGCGGACACCTGAACCGTTGAGCGAGCCGGACGCGCATCGCCCAGCGACTTGCCATAGACCTCGTTCACGGTCGGAAAATGCGCGAGATCCTGCAGGTAGACCGTCGTCTTCACGACGTCGCACCAAGAAGCTCCGGCCGCTTTCAGAACCTCCTGGAGATTCCGCATCACCTGTTCGGTCTGCTCGACGATTCCTCCGTCGACGATCTTACCAGCGGCGGGATCGAGCGGAATCTGCCCAGCCGTAAATAGAAAACCGTTGGCGACAATTCCCTGCGAATAGGGTCCGATCGCGGACGGCGCTTTGTCGGTGCTGATCTTTTTTAGTGGCATTCAATTCTCTGTCGGCAGCCTTGAAAAGGGGGCGGAGTCAGCGTGAGCGCGAATGTTACACACTAGGCAGGTTGGAAGGCCAGACCGAACAGTCGTTCTGCGTTCGCGGCTGTATCCCGTCCAAGCTCGAGAGGATCGTCACCCCGGGCCTTTGCAACCTTCGCGAGCGTGTGGGCAACCCACGCCGGTTCGTTCCGTTTCCCTCTGAAGGGAACGGGCGCGAGGTACGGGGAGTCGGACTCCACCAGCAGGCGATCCCGCGGAATGAGCCGCACGAGGTCGTCGTCCGCCCATTTGTTGAAGGTCACGATCCCGCTGAACGAGACGTACCATCCCGCGTCGAGCACGAACTCGGCCAGAGCGTGGGAGCCCGTGTAGCAGTGGAGGACTCCCAGGACCCCACCGGCTCGGGCGTCGCGAATGATCGAGCGAGTATCGTCTTCGGCATCTCTGGTGTGGACCACGACCGGCTTGTCCATCTCACCGGCGAGCGCGATCTGCGCCGAGAATGCGGCGCGCTGGGCTTCGCGCGGAGAGTTGTCGTAGTGGTAGTCGAGTCCGCATTCGCCAACCGCGACGGCGGACTGTCCAAGCATCTCGCCCAGCTTCGGAATGTCGCGCGATGCGTCGAACGCGGCTGCGTCGTGGGGGTGGATTCCGGTGGTCGCAAAGACAAATCCGGGATTCTCAGACGCGCATTGGGCGGCCACGGCCGCGGTTGCCAGCGATTCACCGATGCAGACGATCGCCAGCGCGCCCGCACCGCGGGCGCGCGAGATTACCGCGTCGCGGTCGCCGGCGAACGCTGCGTCCGCGAGATGGGCGTGGCTGTCGACGAAGATTGACGTGCTCCGGTTTTGCGTGGCCATTTGCGCTCGATCCAGAGGAGCACCGGCGCTGCTACGTAAATCGAGCTGAAGGTTCCCGTGACGACTCCGAACGCCATAACCCAGGCGAAGGGCCGAATCACCTCTCCCGCAAAAATGAGCAGCGAGAGCGTTGCGGCAAAAACGGTGGCGTGTGTGAGTACCGATCTCGGCAGTGTCTCGTTGATGGACCGATTGAGGGTCTCGTAGAGCGTCTCCTTCCTTCCCTTCCGCAGGTTCTCACGGACGCGATCGAAGATGATGATCGTATCGTTGAGAGAATAACCAAGGACAGTCAGCAGACCTGCTACGACGGTGAGCGAGATCTCCAGGTGCATCAGCTTGAGAAACGCGATTGTGGTGAAGACGTCGTGACTCGTGGCGATGACGGCAGCGGTGGCGAAGCGCCACTCGAACCGGATCGACAGGTACACGAGTGTAATGAGGAACGACAACAGAATCGCGGTGATCGCTCCGCGCTTCAGCTCGCTTCCGACACGAGGACCGACACCTTCCGTGCGAACGACCCTCAGACTGTTCTCGCCAAACTTCTGCTTCAGTACCCTCTCGATGGTAACCGCGATCGCCTCAGCGCCCTTCGATTGCGACGCGACAGCTGCCGGGTCCTGTGCCCGGACCGTGAACTCGCGATTCGTCCCGAACTGCTGGATCTCGGCACCCTTGATTGCCGCCTGGTCCAGCGTCGAGCGAATCGCGCCAACGTCCGGCGGCTGATTGAACTCCAGCTGTATCAGCGTCCCGCCAGTGAACTCGATGCTGAGGTTGAGGGGCTTGATGGCGAGGGACCCGAGTCCCAGCACGATGAAGGCGATAGTGATCGCCGCCATCACCTTCCACCAGCGGATGAAGTCGTAGCTCGTGTCGTGAAGAATTCGAAGCATCAGATGCTCAGGCTTGTCTGGGCATCGCGCGAGCGATTCAGCCAGATCATGTAAAAAGTGCGTACCACGAAGATCGACGTGATCATCGAGGCGGCGATACCCGCGAGAAGCGTTACCGCAAATCCGCGTACAGGCCCCGTACCGTACTGATACAGAACTGCCGCGGTAAGGGCGGTGGACACGTTCGAGTCGACGATCGCGCTCATGGCGTGACGGAATCCTTCATCGATGGCCGTGCGCACCGTCTTGCCGTGAGCCAGCTCTTCGCGTATTCGCTCGAAGATCAGGACGTTCGCGTCGACCGCTATTCCAATCGAGAGGACGAAACCCGCGAGTCCCGGGAGGGTGAGCACGGCCTGGAATCCGGCGAGTGCCGCCAGCGTGTACAGGATGTATAGAACGAGCGCAGCTACGGCGAGTGCGCCGGAGAACCGATAGTAGAAGAGCATGATGAAGACTACGAGAGCGACCGCGATGGCGCCGGCGGTGATGCTCTTGTGGATGGAGTCCTGGCCGAGACTCGCGCCGATCACCCGCCAATCCGCGATCTTGAGCGGGACTGGCAGCGAGCCCGCCCTCAAGACGAGGGCAAGATCCTGGGCCGCCTGAAGATCCTTGCCGCCCATGGTGATCTGGCCGTTCGCACCGATTGCGCTCTGAATGACCGGAGGACGCCCCATCACGCGCTGGTCGAGCACGATCGCCATGAAGTCCTTAATGTGGCGCGAAGTCTCGGTGCGGAAGCGGCGCGCGCCCTCGTTGTTCATCGTGAACTGAACGATGTTCCCTTCAGTAGGAGAGGTATTCGGCTTTGCGTCGGTGAGATACTCGCCCGTGATGATCGGCTTGGCGTCGAGGACATAGAGGGACCTGTAGGTGCGATTGCCGAGCGACACGGTGTCGCTGCTCCAGCGAAGTACCTTGGCAGGCGGTAGCGCTGCCGCCACCTGGGGCATGGCGAGGTATTGCGTTACCAGACCGACATCGTTCTGCGCGACGTAATATTCCCCGGGCATGTCTGACTGCTGAATCAGCTTCGAGAAAGCACCGGGGCCTCCGGCGGTGCCCGCTATCGCCGTGCTGTCTTTCTTCGAGCTGTCTGCCTTCTTCGTGGTATCGGCCGTGAACAGGTTTTGCAGGCCGGCGCTGGTCGTGTCCTTCTTGGTGCCGGGAGCGGCGACAGCGGCCGCCACCTTCGTGTCCTTCAGCAGTGCATCGAGCCTCGGCAGCGCTTTCTCGAGGGCCTGGGTTTTGTCGGTTATCTGGAATTCCAGAAAGGCCGATTTCTGAACGACGTCCTGGGCGCGAATCGGATCGTCTATGCCGGGAAGCTCGACGATGATGCGGTCACTGCCGGCCTTCTGTACGACCGGCTCGGAGACGCCGAATTCGTCGATACGGTTGCGAACAACCTTGAGCGCATTGTCGATCGCCTTGCTCTTGTCGGGAACCAGGCCTTTGGATTCATCGACCTCGAGGGCGAGGTACATCCCTCCCTGAAGATCCAGACCCCGCTTTAGGGGAACGCGGCGAACGGTGTCGTAAACGAATTCGCCATTGCGCTTGACGCGCTCAACAACTGTCCGCGGAAACAGCGTCCAGAAGGACGCCAGGATGAGACCCAGAATTATGGCAATGCGATACTTCAGATTCATGCTGCTGTACGGGGAAGAAGATTTACTTCGGGACTAGCCTGTAAGGTTACCGGAAACGCCAAGGAGAGTCAACGCGTTTCTGGCCTCCCTCTCGTCGTGACGAAGTTGCTTGGACAGCAACTCCGCCGACGCAAATTTTCGCGTCTCACGCAGCCTCGCCACGAAATCGATGCGAACGTGGGCGCCGTAGAAATCCCCGCTGGTATCGAACAAAT
>DASWBC010000577.1:0-12842 GCA_036390815.1 Gemmatimonadaceae bacterium | reverse complement strand
ACCCACACCAACCGGTTCAAGGCGATCAGCACCGGAGCCGGAACGTCCAACTGGATCTCGATGTACGCCGAGAGCGATGTGCAGAGAAACCGGCAGTTCTATCTGGGCAACAAGCTGCCATATGATGACTTCGATGCGTACTGGAATCAGTCGCCGCTCAAGTACATCAGGAATGCGAAGACTCCGACGATGATCCACGTCGTCGAGGGAGACCCCCGCGTGCCGCGCCCGCAGTCGGAAGAGCTGTTCATGGCACTCAAACGTCTTGGAGTTCCTGCCGAGATGTACGTCTATCCCGGCAACACGCACGGAATTCCGGATCCCCGCAATCAGCTCGTCAAATCGGTCGCCGAGATGGCGTGGATGGACTACTGGGTGAGGGGAAGCGGCAAGAAGTTCGCGTGGCGTGAAGTGCTGAAGACGGTCGATCCTGAAGGTTCAGTCGCCACGGCGACGCCAGCTTCGAACTGAAGACGGGGCCAATGACTCAATCCCGCACTCCGCGCGTAGTTGCCACCTACGCCGCGATCCTTTTCGCGGGTGTGATCGCCTGCGCCGCCACACGGGTTGGCCAGGCGGGGGTGGGTCGCCTGCAGATTGTTCACGCCGATACTGCTGCCCTTCGCCGGAAGCTCGACTCGATCGCGGACGCGCACCACGGCGTCGTCGGGTACAGCGTCATAGATCTCGAGACTGGCTCGCGCATCAACAGGCGGGGAGACGAGACCTTTCCCACCGCCAGCCTGATCAAGGTTGCGATTCTCGTAACCGTGTACGATCTCGTGGCGAAGGGGCAGCTTTCGCTCGACGATCCGCTCACCGTGCTCAAGATCGACCAGGTGCCGGGTTCGGGGGTTATCCAGTTCCTTCATAACGGGACGGTGCTCTCCGTGCACGACGCGACATGGCTCATGTCCACGATCAGCGATAACACGGCCACCAATCTGCTGCTGGATCGCATCATCATCAGGCGCGTCTGGGCCAAGATGGATTCTCTCGGGCTCCAGCACACCCGCGTTCATTCGAAGAGTTTCCTCCGCAACTCGAGCGTCGCGATGGACAGCTCGGTGAAGTACGGACTGGGTGTGACGACTCCGAACGAGATGGCGCATCTGTTCGAGCTGATGGCGCAGGGCAAGGCGGTGAATCCTGCCGCCGATTCCGCGATGCTTGATATCCTGGAGCACAACACCACGGACTTCATGCTGCAGCGTTACCTGGAGGGAGCACGCGCCGCGCACAAGGATGGCGAGACGGACGCTGTTCGAGCCGAGTGTACGCTCTGGTATCTCCGCAACCGTGTCGTGGCCTGCGTGATGACCAAGGAGAACAAGGATCAGCGCTGGATTCTGGACAACGAGCCCCAGCTCACGCTCGCCAACATGGGGCTCGCGATAGTCAACGCTTTTGGAGGAGTGCCTCCGGCACCACCCTCGTCCTAGATGACTCTGTGCCGTCCGCTGGTTCGCGCGGCCAGCGCCCTCACATCAGCCGGCGTGAGCAGCGTCTCGTAGTGGGCTGAGCGCTCATCGAAGTGTGCCAGGAACTTTCCGGCCCCGGGCGCGATTACCGCCCGCTCGTAGTCTTTGCCGGCAAATGCCTTTACCGCAGCCATGTCGGTGAATTGTGTAATCGTGAGGAATTCGATCTCCTGGTTGGCGGCCTCGCGTCGTAATAGATAGGCGCCGTTGTAGCCCCTGATTCGATGAATCCCGGGCAGAACGTCCGCGCGAAGCAGAGACTCGTACTTGTCCGCGTTCTCGATTGCCGTCCAGCCGTGCCAGATTCTGCTGATCATACGATATCCCTCATTTTACTTCCTCGAATTTCGCCAATTCCCTGCTCAGTCATGTAGCCATACGTGTCAAGAAGTCAGCCACCGCGTCGCTCTTTTTTGTGGAATTGGCCCGGCGCATGAGGTGGCATATACCTGATCGGCACCGGCGATCTCGTGATGACGCCGCCGATGGCTGTAGATCCTCAGTGACCGGTGCGTTCTACCGTTTTGCCGGTGAAGTTCTCGGTGCTCAGATCCTTGGATGCCAGTGAGCGCACGTACGCTGTCAGGATCCAGATCTGCTCGTTGGAGATTCGTCCTCCCCACGCCGGCATTCCGTCGGGCCTTCCCTGATAAATCGATTCGAACACATCGCCGGGTGATCCGCCGAAATGCCACCGCCCATCCTGAAAGCTTGGGCCCATAGCACCCGATCCATCCGCACCATGGCAATCGAGGCAATTGTATCCCACGAACAGCTTCGCGCCGTTTGCGATCGCAGCTTTGTCGCCCTCGTACGGGTTCTTTACCGGCAGCGGCTTGATCTGCAACGGGAACCCCGCCGGCAGATTTTCCGGGTGCTCGATGAGGCGCAGGCTATCACCGGCCACGAAGTAGTTGCTTGCTGTGGTACCTGCGCTAGTCGCCCCTGTCGTATCCGTTTTCCGCGAAGACGTGTCTCCCGCAGCTCCTGCTGTCTCGCGACTCCCCTGCGAGTTGCAGGAGGTCGACAAAAGGACGATCAGCAAACACTGCGGAAGACAGCGGGGCATCTGGAGAGTCTCGATGTCAGCGACTAATCCAGGCCGCGTCGCACGAACGCCAGCCTTGCAGACTCAGGGGCATCAGCGGGATATGAGACATAGTCGAGGTGAGTATAAAGCCATCTTAACCATCACAGCGAAAACACGAACAGCTCACCGCCCCAGCTCGTCCACCGGGCAATGTCGGGCAGGGTCGTGCCCCGCTCGCGAACATCGTAAGGAAGATTGGCGGCGACGTCTCCGGCGATGAGGAGTCCCATGTCACCACCTATTCCTGCATAAATCGCGACATATTGTTTCCCATCGGGCCCGGTGTATGTCACCGGATTCCCGACGACGCCTGAGCCTACCTTGAACTGCCAGAGCACCTTGCCGCTCCGGGCGTCCACCGCCTTGAACCAACCGTCGAGCGTTCCGTAAAACACGACGCCGCCCGCGGTCGCGAGCGCACCGCCCCACACGGGATACGGCTCCTTGATTCCCCAGATCTTCTTGCCGGTCGTGGCGTCCCAGGCGATGAATTCACCGCGATAGCCGCCCGGCCCTCCTTTTTCCGGCGCGTTGCCGCCGATGAATGGCGTGCCGGCGATGTACGTGACTGCGCGCGCCTGAAAATCCATGCAGAGATTATTGGTCGGAACGTAGAAGAGACCTGTCTGCGGAGAGAACGCGGCGGGCTGCTGATTCTTTCCACCCTCGAGGCTGGGACAAATGTCCTTAACGTTCTTGTCCTGCGCCGTCTTCTTCGTCTCCACCACCTTGGGCCGGCCGGTCGTCATGTCGATTCCTGTGGACCAGTTCATCGGCACAAATGGCTCAGCCAGGAGGATCTCTCCAGTGGCGCGATCAACGGTGTATGCGAAGCCGTTGCGATCGAAGTGCACGAGCACTTTCCGCGTCTGGCCCTTGATCGGGAGGTCGACGAGGATGTTCTCGTTCACGGCGTCGTAGTCCCACATGTCGTGCGGCGTCACCTGGAGCGCCCACACCATCTCGCCGGTGTCCGCATCGCGCGCCAGAATCGAAGCTGTCCACTTGTTGTCACCCGTGCGCTGGTTCTCATTCCACGGTCCGGGATTGCTCGTACCGTGATAAATGAGATTGAGCGCGGGATCATATGAGAGCCACCCCCACACCGCGCCACCACCGGTTTTCCAGGTGTCGCCCGGCCACGACGTGGCGCCAAGGTCCTTCCCCCGATCATGGGCGTAGAACGCCTTGAATTTTGGACCGACCTTTACATCCTTGTCGGGCCCGATGTTGTAGGCGCGCCAGACTTCTTTTCCAGTTGCTGCATCGAGTGCGGCGATCCATCCACGGACTCCCATCTCGCCACCGCTCGACCCGACGATGACTTTTCCCTTCACCACTATCGGCGCCATCGTGATCGTCTCGCCGCGCGAGAGATCACCCATCTTCGTCCGCCACACCTGATTGCCGGTGACCGCGTCGATCGCGACGGTGTGCCCGTCCAGCAGATTGTAGAAGATCTTTCCGTCGGCGTACGCGGCACCGCGATTCACCACGTCGCAACAGGCTCTGCCGATCGCCTGCTGGGAGTTGTCCGGACGGAACTTCCACTTGAGCGGCTGTCCTGTCTGCGCGAGGTCGATCGCGTACGACACGTTGGGATACGGCGTGACGACGTACATCGTGTTGCCGACGACGAGCGGCTGGCCCTCGTGTCCGCGCAGCACTCCGGTAGAGAATGCCCAGGATACCCGGAGGTTCGCGGCGTTTTGCGGAGTGATCGAAGCGAGCTCGCTGTATCGCGAGCTAGCGTAGTCGCCGGCAGGCATCTGCCATTCACCAGGTGGGCCGGCGTGCGCGACGGCGATCCGCGCACCCGAAGTGGACGCGGGTCCCGTTGCGGCACCCGACGTCACCCGCGGCCCCGAGCCGGAAGCGCTGTCAGCGGTCGCGCTCTTGTCGCCACCGCTGCATGCTGCCACAGCCATCAGTGTTGTAATCGCAACGCGCCCGGGCAGGCCTCGCTTCATCTCATCTCATCTCCTCTCCGCTACTTACTATTTCGGAATCAGATAATCCTGCGCCGCTATGATCTGCCATCGGTCGTTGCGACGCTGCCAGGTGTCGGTGAATTGATATCGCCGGTCGAAGGGACCCTGCTTTCCCTTCCCTCTGACGTGCAGTACACCCGTGATGACCTGCACCTCCCCGAAATCGTGAGCCCGCATTCCCTCGTTGCGCGCCCATTCGACGCGATCGGAGCCCGTCACGCTCTTCATCACCTCGCTGCGGTTCATCACGGACGCGTTTTCCGTGTAGACGAAATTCGGCGCCAGCAGGCGATCGAACGTGCGTGTGTCACGCTGTACGAGCGCCGAGGTCCACTGGTCCTCGAGTTGGATCGGGGGAAGCGTGGCAGTTGCCGCGCGCGGCATGGGCCGCCCGCCCGTAGTGATTGGAGTTGGCTTTGGTGGTGTCCCACGACTCCCCTGCGCGAGCAGGGGGGCGGCAATGGCGAACATTAGAAAAGCGGTCGAAGCACATCTCATCAGTATTCTCCTCGATCCAGCGCGTTCAGTTAAGTGCAACATCCACCGTTCGGCTGCAAGCCTCCGGCCGCGGGAACGTTACCCAAAGCGGCCGAGATGGTGACCAGATGGTCACAATCAGTGCCTATGATTGTTGCCAGAAACTCACCAAGGCCAACCTTTCCCAAGGCATATATGCCCAGCCGCCGCTTGATGTTGATGAATGGCAACAAGCGAATTGCCCTGATCGCGCACGACAACCGCAAGCATGATCTGCTCGATTGGGTTCGTGGCAATCGCGGTGTTCTCATGCACCACGAGCTGTTCGCGACAGGTATCACCGGCTCAATACTGACCTCAGAGCTCGGCCTCCACCTCACGAGATTCGCCAGCGGACCGTTCGGCGGAGTCCAGCAGCTCGGCGCGGCGATCGTCGAAGGGCGAATTGACTTGGTCATCTTCTTCTCGGATCCTCTGCAGCCGCATCCGCACGACGTGGACGTGAATGCGCTCCTGCGGATAGCCATGGTCTACAACATTCCCGTCGCCTGCAACCGCGCGACGGCAGATTTCATGGTGTCATCTCCCTTGATGAGGGAAGAGTATCGCCGCCTCACCATGGGAATCGAGGATCAGCTCGTTCGGTGGATTCCATCAAGTGCAGAAGCAACTGCAACTGAACAAGAGGCCATTGTGCCCCGATCCGCGGCGATGACGTCCCAACGCAGTGAGGCTAACAGCCATTAGCTGCAAGGCTCCAGCTAACCGCTCGTTCAGTTGCAGTTGCGCTACACGATGTACGGAACAAACCGCTTTGTCTCCTTCATGTACGAGCGGTACGGCTCGCCGATAGCATCGAGCAGTGCCCGTTCTTCGATCGTTACACGGTAGCCGTAAGTCGCAATCGTGGCAATTGTGAGAAGGATGAAACTGAACCAGCTTCCCAGCGCCAATCCGATTCCGATGAACATCATCATGCCCGCCGTATACGATGGATGCCGTATCAGACGATACGGACCGGTGCGAATTACCGGCTGATCGGACCTCGCCCTCACGTCTCCGGTGAAATACTGGCCGAGCGTGCGAAAGCAGTAGCGTCGGAGCAGGCTGCCGAGAGCTATCAGAGATAGACCGACCGCGAATAGCGGCAGCCGCGCTCCTGTGGGAAACGACCACGCCCGGACGAACGCGAGTCCAAAAGCGATGAGGAGCGCGACCCACATTCCGCCGAGCAGCACTCGCAAGGATCCGCCGTCGGTGGAGTTTCCGCCTTTCACGCCTTCAATACCACCCTGCACGACCTTCCATTCGGGCAGGAATGCCCACACGTACACCGCCCAGAAGATCAGGGCGTGGGGCCAGACAAAGGGTAACGGTCTCATGCGCGCTCAGTAAATAGCACCAATATTGCGCTCCCGCCAATCGTGACCGACGTCTCACCCAAGCCCCGCGAGCAGCCGCGAAAACAGCTTCATCTCACCCGGGCTCTGCAACATCGCAACTACCGCCTCTTCTTTAGTGGGCAGACGGTTTCGCTCATCGGCACCTGGATCACCCGCATCGCGACCAGCTGGCTGGTTTATCGGCTGACTGGCTCGGTGTTTCTGCTTGGCGTCGTCGGATTCTTCGGACAGATCCCCACGCTGATTCTCGCACCCTTTGCCGGCGTTCTCGTGGACCGATGGGATCGCCATCGCATCCTGATCGTCACGCAGCTTCTCTCGATGCTGCAGTCCGTCGGTCTCGCCGTGTTGACCTTCGCCGGCGTGATCACGGTCGTTGACATTCTCATTCTCCAGGTTGTGCAGGGAATCATCAACGCCTTCGACACGCCAGCCCGACAGGCGTTCGTGGTGGAAATGGTCGAGGATCGATCCCACCTCTCCAACGCCATCGCGCTCAACTCCTCCATGGTGAATGCGAGCCGGGTGATTGGGCCATCGATCGGAGGCATCCTGATTGCTGCGTTTGGAGAGGGCTGGTGCTTCACGGTGGATGCCATCTCGTATATCGCGGTCATCGCTTCACTCCTGGCGATGCGCGTGGAGAAACGGCCAGCTCGCGTAACCCAAACTCGGCCGCTACAGGAGCTGAGGGCCGGATTCAGTTACGTCACGCGCTTCCCGCCGGTGCGCGACTCATTGCTGCTCGTCGCGCTCGTCGCGACGATGGGCATGCCGTATACGGTGCTGATGCCCGCGATTGCCGCCACCGTCCTTCACGGCGGCCCACATACACTCGGGTATCTCATGACGGCGACGGGTGTCGGCGCACTCGCGGGCGCGGTCTATCTTGCATCGCGTTCCTCCGTGCTCGGCCTCGGTCGCGCGATCGTGATCGCCTCGATCACATTCGGAGCGGGATTGTTGGCTTTTTCCCTTTCCCGGGCACTTTGGCTCTCGATTCTGATTCTGCCCTTCGTGGGTGGGGGCATGATGGTCGAGATGGCGTCGACGAACACCATCCTTCAGACGATCGTCGATGACGAGATGCGTGGAAGAGTGATGGCGTATTACACCATGGCTTTTCTCGGTACTGCTCCGCTCGGCAGCCTGATGGCAGGTTTCGTTGCCGCCCACATTGGTCCGATGAAAACAATCATGATTGGCGGTGCCACGTGCGTGATCGCGGGCGTCATATTCGCGTTCAGACTCCCCACGCTTCGGGCCCACGTGCGCCCGATTTACATCGAACGCGGAATTCTCGCCGCCACGGAGCTCGAGGGCGCGTCGAAGTCTCTCTGACGGCGACGAATTCAATTACATTCGCCGCTCAATGAACCCCATCGAGCTGATCGCCGTTGTCATGACCCTGGTAGGCATCGTCCTCACAATCAAGGAGAGGATCAGTTGCTGGCCGGTGGCGATAGTGGGCATTCTCGCGTATCTCGTCGTTTTCCTTCGCGCCAGACTTTACGCTGACGCCGCGCTGCAGCCGATTTATGTAGTGCAGAACATCTACGGCTGGTGGTACTGGGCCCGCGGCGGAGAGCGCGGGCACGGACAGGCGCCGATCGTGGTCCTCGACTGGGCGATCCGCCTGCGCTGGCTGGCTGGAACGGTCGCGGTGTCCGCCCTTGTCGGAACGGCACTCGCGCGCTGGACCAACGCCGCCGCGCCTTACGCCGATGCTACTCTCTCGACGACGAGCCTCGTCGCCAACTGGCTCCTGGCGAAAAAAGTACTCGAGAACTGGTGGCTCTGGATCGCGGTCAACGTCGGCTACGTAATCCTGTTCTGGAGAAAGCAGCTGCTGCTGTCCGCGGGTCTTTACGCGGTGCTCCTGGCACTCGCTATCGCTGGGCTCATCGAGTGGCAGCGCTCGCGGGCGAGGCAGAGTCTACTCTCAGTGGCAGCCTAGAATTGGGTGTAAAGACCTTCCGGCTTCGATATTGATGGTGCCGGGATTCCGACCTGATGAAGAAAAACGTCAGCCGTAACCGTAGATTACCAGCAGGTCCACGCTCAATACCTCGTAGCACCGTCTCGTGAGGCCCGATTTGCTCCTGACTCAAGTCCAGAAGATTTCGACGACGCCGATCGCACCGGTCGCTGCTGCACGCAGTGCGCCGAGCGCGAGCGCCATTTACGAGGGATTCAAGGCGCAGCGCCAGGTGCTGAGAAACCAGCTCGATGAGCTCGAGGGCACGCGGCGGGAGATCACCAGTCAGCTCGAAGACGTGTCGGTCGGGTCGCCGGAGCGAAAGCCGCTCGAGACTCGTCTAACTGACGTTGATTCGAGAATTGCCAATGTGGACCAGCAGCTCGCCTCCAACGCGACGGACATATCCAAAGCCGCTGCCATTCCAGGAGCGGTGGTCGAGCCGCCACGCGTCATAGACCGGGGTCCGCCCGAGGAGGCATACGTTCTCGGTGGATTGTTCATGATCCTGGTGTTCTTCCCGCTATCGGTTGCGATCGCGCGCAGGATCTGGCGTCGAGGCAGCACCGCCGTCGCGGCATTCCCGCGCGAATTCGGGGATAGATTGCTTCGAATGGAGCAGGCTGTCGAGGCAACCGCCGTCGAAGTCGAGCGAATCGGGGAAGGCCAACGCTTTCTCACACGCCTTTTCACCGAAGGAGAAGGCGCGCGGCCTTTGGGCATTGGGGCAGCGCAGCCGATCGAGCGCAAATCAGTGAAGGCGCCGGAGCGGCTTCCCTAGCCTTGATCAGTCGGCAACACTAGCCGATGCCGATGGAACTGCGCGGACGTTGACTGGCCTACCAGTTCCCCTGCTCTCCCATCACCTCGATCGCGCGCACCAACCGGTCCGCCGCGTGACGCCAGTTCGTCTGGACAGCGCGTTGAGCCGAGGCGGCGTTACCGGTGCGGATCGCATCAACGATCACATCATGTTCGGTCCCGGCAGTCGGAACCGTGTCGAGCAGTAGCGCGATGTACATTCTTATGTAGCGCTCGGCTTGCGGCTTCACGGCGTCGTGCAGCGAGCGCAGCCGCGCACCGGCGCCGGCTTCCACGTAGCGCCGGTGAAATTTCTCGTCGAGCTCGTACAATTTGCCCGGCTGCGCGCCCCTGGCCAATGCGGCCTTCCGGAACTCGGCGTTGAGCGTGGCCAGCTCCTTCGCCAGTGTCTCGCGCCGGGCTTCGGTTAAGCGTGCCGCGCTCCGGGCGGCGAGACCCTCGAGCTCACCCACGATCTCGAGCAACTCTCCGACGTCCTCGCGCGTGAGCGGCGCGACGGTCATCCGGGCCTGGTGCGTGGGCGAGGCGATGACGTAGCCCTCCCGCTCGAGCCGCTGAAACGCGGCGCGAACCGGCGTTCGGCTGACGCCAAAGCGCTCAGCCACTTCAGTTTCCACGATTCGTGCCCCGGGCGCCAGCTGCCCGCGGACAATGAGATTCCGCAGCGAGTCGTAAAGTCTATTCGCTCGCTCTGTGGCACCCTTGGCGCGTCGTCCCCGCTCCGGCGAGGAGCGCGGTTTGGCGGCAGCTCGTCTCTGCACCATGCCGCCAATATAACGCCGCCCGGCGTCGCGATACTCCCCCTCTTCCTGCACCCAGCCCGCTTGCGCCTTCCAGCCCGTGCCTTCTTGCGCGCCCCACCGGCGCTGGTTATTCTACGGCCGATTGTATACAATTCCGCATCCAAATTGGGGGAGTTCATGTCGCTCTTCGTTCGGAAGGACATCGGTGCATTGCTGGCGGAGGCTGGCTCGGGGACGCTGCGACGGGAGCTGGGGCCGCTGGCTCTGGTTACCCTCGGAATCGGGGCCGTGATCGGAGCCGGAATCTTCGTCTTGTCCGGCACCGTCGCCTCCCAGAACGCCGGCCCGGCGTTGACGCTGTCGATGGTCTTCGCCGGCGTCGCCTGCGTGTTCGCCGGCCTGTGCTACGCCGAGCTGGCAAGCATGATCCCGGTGGCCGGGAGCGCTTATACATATGCCTACGCGACTATGGGCGAGCTGGTCGCATGGATAATCGGCTGGGATCTCGTTCTCGAGTACTCGCTCAGCTCCTCCACCGTGGCGGTGGGATGGTCGGCCTATGCGGTCACCCTGCTCGGCGAGATGGGCATCACTATTCCTCCACGTCTCACCGGAGCGCCCGGGATCCACATCTGCCTCCCCGATGGAACCCACGTCATCGGCGTGTTCAACCTCCCCGCGATGCTGATCTGCCTGGCACTCACGGCCCTTCTGGTGATTGGAATCCGCGAATCGGCGCGAGTGAATACCACCATTGTCATCATCAAGGTCGCGGTCCTGGCAATCTTCGTTGCGTTCGGCGCGCATTACATCAACACGGCGAATCTTCACCCCTTCATTCCTCCGAACACGGGCCAGTTCGGATCGTTCGGATGGAGCGGGGTCCTCCGCGGCGCGGGAATCATCTTCTTCGCCTACATCGGCTTCGACGCCGTCTCCACTGCGTCACAGGAAGCAAAGAATCCGGGACGCGACATTCCGATCGGAATTCTCGTCTCGCTTGCGATCTGCACGGTCATCTACATCTCCGTCGGACTCGTGATGACGGGACTCGTCCCATACGCCAGTCTCAACGTCGCCTCGCCGATTGCCGTCGCGGTGCAGGCCACGGGACTCAAGTGGCTCGCGCCCATCATCAACATTGGCGCGATTTGCGGGCTGTCGAGCGTGATATTGGTGAACATGCTGGCCCAGTCCCGGATCTTCTATTCGATGAGTCGTGACGGATTGCTCCCGCCTCTGTTTGCCAGACTGCACCCGCGGTATCGCACTCCACACGTGACGACCGCGATCACCGGACTCGTCGTTGCAATCGCTTCCGGACTGTTTCCAATCGCGGTGCTGGGCCAGCTCGTGAGCATGGGAACTCTGCTCGCGTTCGCGATCGTGTGCACGGGAGTCCTGATCCTGCGCAGAATAGAACCCGACACGCACAGACCGTTCAGGACACCGGGCATGCCTTGGGTGCCCGTCGTCGGAACTCTCATCTGTCTCTACCTGATGTCCGGACTCCCACTCCCCACCTGGATCAGGTTGTTCGTGTGGTTGGCCGTTGGGCTGACGATCTACTTCACGTACGGAAGATTTCACGCTGCTGCCGCACGCGATCGGCCGATAGCCAACGCCGCCTAGTGCTTCAGTCGTCGCGCGAAGATCGTGTCCCAGGTAGCGAGCGCTGGCTTGGGATTGAGATTCACATCCACAAGGCCCAGCGTCGCGAACAGAGGCAAGATCGCGGGAACCGGCTTCGGGAAGGTTCCAAGATCCAGATCGGTGAAGGACAGCTGGAAGACACCGATCGCGTTCGCTTTGTCGAGGAGCTGTGACTGGCGCGAGATGTATCTCGCCTGCATTTCGGGCGACGACGAGAACATTCCGCGCACGGATGCAGACGGCCATCCGCCTTCGACCACCATCATCGGCAGCGCTCGTGAGCCCCTCACTCGCGTGTAGTAGTCCGGTGGAATCTGTGCGGGATCCTTGAATCCGCCGAGGTACGGATATGATGACAAGCCGAGGACGTTGACGAAGGGGAAATCGCGGATATCCTGATCGATCCCGACGTACGCGCCTTGCTGCACGAGCTCTCCCCACGCTGTTTCGACCTGTACGCTGATGTATAGAGGGAGCGCGGTCGCGGATCGCGAGCGACGAATGTCAGCCGCCGCGTCGTTGGTCATCCGAACCACCGCATCGTAGACCGGCCGCGGCGCAATCTGGCGGATCAGATTCGTCTCCGCGGCGAGTCCCAGATAATCCGGGCGCAGCTTTTCGACCAGCACGCCCACGTAATTGCGATACAGCCGCTGCACCGCGGGCTCCGTGATGCTCCGATGCGCGGCGACGAGTGCTGCCGCTTCGCTTTCGCGGGCAAGTCCATTCGTGACATCGATCGTCACCACCAGCTTCAGATGCTTCGATCGGTAGTAGTGCTCGAGGTCGATCCCGTCCTTGCGGAGCGCGTCCTCGGGAGACGCTCCGGCGAGAAGCAGCGCCCATGGTACGTCGAGATGCATGATCGCGGCATCGGCTCGCCTGGTCCAGATCTCCATTGATCTCACCGCCACCTTGATGTCGGGCTTGGGCGGAACGACCGAGAAGCCCATCAGGTAGGAACGTGTCCCTTCCGACGATATTTTCGCCTCAGGCGTGGATCGCGGGCATGCCGTCGTCGCCACCGCTAAAGAAGTCGCTACTGCCCAGCTGCGAAGGCTGATCATCACGGGTGAATATGCCCCCGAAACGTCGGCAATGGGGCATGCCCAAATGGCTGGTTATCGGCCTGATGAAACGCTGCTTGTGTCGACATGGTTTGTCGCATATGCTGAGTATCCGCATTACCGGATACTCCCGTGGA
>DASWBC010000576.1:0-1977 GCA_036390815.1 Gemmatimonadaceae bacterium | reverse complement strand
GCAACGAAAGCGTTGCCCGAAAAAGGACGGCTCGATGCGCGCGCATTCAACATCGGAAGCGGTGAGGGCACGAGCGTTCTCCAGATCGCCAAATTGTTGCAGGCAACGGCGCGGACTGTGGTGCCGCTTGAGTTCGCTCCTCGCCGCCCGGGCGAGCAGCAGGAATCTTTCGTCGACCCCAGCAAGGCACGGGAAATCCTGGGCTGGGCTCCAGAGGTCCCTCTCGCCGAAGGCCTGGCGAAGAGCTTCGCATGGTTTGCTGGCCAGAATGGCGGAGCCGCCATTTGAGCAAGCTCCTGATGGTTCAAATTGGCCAGAGGATACCCAGCTCCCCAATGGAGCTGGTGACCAGCTCGACCGGCGCCACGAAAATCGTGCTCGCGATACTCGTCGTGCTCTCGCTCCTCAGCTGGGGGATCATCTTCAGCAAATGGTACGAGCTGAAGAAGGCACTGAGAATCACGCGATCCTTTGCAGACGAGTTCGCTGGCGTTCCCACAGTCGATCGCGCGTCCCAGCTCGCGCGCACCATCGGCGGACCGCCGGCAACGATCATGGAGCGCGCGATGCGCTTCATCGCGGAGACGACGCCCGCGATCTCGAGGACGACGGATCGATCGGCGCGATTCAGCAGCGCGCAGGTGGAGGCGCTCCAGCTGGTCCTCGACGCCGAGACGACATCGGAGCGTGACCGACTCGGCAAATGGGTCACAGCGCTGGCGACAATCGGATCCGTGAGTCCCCTCATCGGACTCCTCGGAACCGTGCTCGGCGTCATCGACGCGTTCGTCGGAATCGCATCCAAGGGTTCCGGAAACATAGGCGCCGTTGCTCCGGGCGTGGCCGAGGCGTTGATCGCGACGGCGGCGGCGCTCAGCGTCGCGATACCGGCTGTGTTCGCGTACAACATCTTCGCGGCGCGCCTCAACAAGATCGAAGGACAGGTCGAGAGCATCGGATCGGAGCTGATCGCACTGATGGTGAGAGAGGGCATGATCTGATGGCGCGCCGCCGACGCGGTCGCGACAGGCTCGTGCTCAACGCCGAGATCAACGTGGTGAGCCTGATCGACGTGATGATGCTGCTGATGATCATCTTCATGATCACCGCGCCGATGATGCAGGGCGGAGTGGACATCACGCTGCCTAAGGCGCAGGCGCGCCCCCTCGAGTCGAAGAGCGGGCTCACCGTGACTGTCGATCGCAGCGGCGCAATTTTCGTCGACGACGCGCGTCTCACGCTGAGCCAGTTCTCGGCGAGCTTCAAGGCGCTGGCGCAGCGGCGGGGCTCGGGCGGCGTCTACCTGCGGGCGGACGATCGAGTGCCGTACGGCTCGGTCGTACAGGTGCTCGCGATCATGCGAGCAAGCGGCGTCGGAGACATAGGATTGGTGGCCGAGCCACCAGTGGCGAAGTAATGCCTGGCCGAGGGAGTGGGTCGCGACTCGTTGCACCTTTCACGCTCTCGGCCATACTTCACGCGGCAGTGGCGACGCTCCTCTTCAACACGCTGAAGGAGCGCAAGCAAGTAGCGCTGCCACCGATGTATCGCGTTGAGATCGTGGCTGCTCCGCCGGGCGAGCGAGCGATCGGCGAGGTGAAGACCGCGCAACCCAAGGCGGCACCAACTGTTACGCAGCCTACCGCTACGCAGTCAACCGTCAAGGAAATACCGCTGCGTTCAGCCCCGGTTGTGAGGCGGCGTATGCAAAGCTCTTCCCACCGCCCCAGCAGAACCCGATCGTGGCGGTCTTCCCGTTGGCGGCCGGAAGCTTGATCGCGTAATCGCGGACAGCGTTCAGCCGCGTGGTCACTTCCTCCGGCGTGAGTTCGCGGATCAGCTTGACGACGTCGTCGCGGCTCCCCGCGGAATCCGTCCCGCCGCCGCCGGGGCCGTGGCCGGAGATCAAGTCCGGAGCCACGGCGATGAATCCCTCCCGCGCGAGTTGGTCGGCGACGCCTCGGATCCAGTCGGAGA
>DASWBC010000575.1:0-4705 GCA_036390815.1 Gemmatimonadaceae bacterium | reverse complement strand
AGTACATCGCCCACCACAACTACCGCACCGGGGCGAACGGAAAGATTGATGGCTTCGAGGACAAGTACTTTTACATCCGGAATCCCACCGAATGCATCCTCGTCAACTTCCGCAACCTCGGAAAACAGGAGATGGATTTCGTGGGCGGCTATACCACGTTCACCGGAGCGTATCGTGAGCGGGGCGAGTCGACGACGGAGCGCGTTGGCGGCGAATACAAGGACGCGCAGGCGCAGCCCGGCCCGTGGGGGATCTACATGTACATGCAGGGCGAAACGATCCCGCGCGAAGCGAACCACGTGCGCCTGCACGAGAGTGAGAAGGACCAGTGGGGAATTCCGCGCCTGGTTACTTCGGTCGGATACGACGACAACTCCGAGAAGATGATTCGCGACTGGCGCGCCGAGGCGAAAGCGATGCTCGAGGTCGCGGGCTGCCACGACGTCCAGACGCACGACAACCATCAGGCTCCCGGCCTCGACATTCACGAGATGGGCGGCGCGCGCATGGGCAGCGATCCAAAGAATTCGCTCCTCAACAAATGGAACCAGCTTCACGCCGTCCCCAACGTCTTCGTCACCGACGGCGCGTGCATGACGTCCACCGGCAACCAGAGTCCGTCCATCCTCTACATGGCGCTCACGGCGCGCGCGGTGAATCACGCCACTGAAGAGATGGGGAAGCAAAACCTGTGAGGACCTCATGCCTCCGATGAACCGACGCGAGGCGGTGAAAGCCACCACCGCTCTGGTCGGTAGCGTGCTGCTCACATCCAACGGTTTTCTGATCGCGTGCGCGCGTGATGCGAACACGGCCGCCGGGAAAGCGCTGACGCTCGACGACCAATCGCTGATCGAGGAGATCGCCGATACCCTGCTGCCGACCACTCCATCGTCTCCGGGCGCAAAGGCGGCGGGCGCCGGGGCGGCGATCAACCTACTGCTCACCGACTGCTACGAGCCGGATCAGCAGAAGCGCGTGGTGGACGGATTGAAGGAATTCCGGAGCATGTGCAGCCAACGTTGTGGCGACGACTTCACATCACTGCCTCAGAAGGATCGGGAGGAGGTGCTGCGCGAGGTCGACGCCGAGTCGCAAAAGGCAGGTCCTACCCACTATTTCGGCCTCGTTCGCCAGCTGTCGCTTCAGGCGTATTTCTCGTCCGAGATCGGGATGACGAAGGCGCTTCGCTACGTAATGGTTCCCGGTAAATGGGTAGGCTGCGTTCCGCTCGAGCCGGGACAGCCCGCGTGGGCATGACGTGAACCAATACTGGCGGTCCCGGTTGGTCATTCGCGTCCGACGTCCATGACATCCAAAAACGCATCGTGTCGAAGGTAAAAATCGGAATCGTCGGCTCGCGCTTCCAGGCGGATTGCATCGCCGCCTCGGTGAAGGCGATGCCCGAGGAAATGGAGGTTGTCGCCGTTGCATCCCCCACGAAGGGGAACGCGGAGGCGTTTGCACAGCGTCACGGCATCCCCCGATTCCATTCCGACTACCGGGAGCTGCTCAACGACCCCGAGATCGAGATGATCTCCATCACCGCGCCAAATCGGCTGCACGCACAAATCACGATCGACGCCGCGCGCGCCGGCAAGCACGTCGTCTGCGAAAAGCCGCTCTGCGTGACGCTCGAGGAAGCGGACACGATGATCGACGCATGCGCGAAGGCCGGCGTACTGCTCATGTACGCCGAGGAGCTTTTCTTCGCGCCCAAGTACGTGAAGGCGAAGCAGATGGCCGACGAGGGCGCGTTCGGTCGCATTCACCTGGTAAAACAAGGCGAAAAACACTCGGGTCCGCACTCCGACTGGTTCTGGGACGTGAACCAGTCCGGCGGCGGCGCGCTCATGGATCTGGGCTGCCATGGTATCGCCTTCTGCTGGTGGTTTCTCGGCAAGCAGAAAATAAAAAGCGTGTATGCCCATCTCTCGACCCAGGTCAACGCCGCGCGCACACAGGGCGACGACGAGGCGGTCACGATCATCGAGTTCGAGAATGGCGCGATCGGCATGGTGGAGAACAGCTGGAACCGGCCCGGCGGAATGGACGACTCGATAGAGGTATTCGGCGACAAGGGACAGACCTACGCCGACATGCTGATGGGCAACGCCCTGCCGACTTACTCGGAAGTAGGGTTTGGCTACGCAGTCGAGAAAGCCGCGTCCACGAAGGGCTGGACCTATCCAGTGTTCGAGGAGCACTGGAACTACGGGTTCCCCCAGGAGATGCGACACTTCTCCCGCTGTGTGCGCGGCAAGGAGACGCCGATTTCCGACGGCGAGACGGGCCGTGTCGTTCAGGAAGTTCTTTACGCCGCTTACGCGTCCGCGGGGCTGGGGCGAAAGATCGCACTCCCCTTCAGACCAAAGGGAATCGCCAAACCGATCGATCTCTGGAAGAAGCCGGAGCTGGCGAAAGCGGCGCTCTGATGCGGATCGCCGGAGCGATCGACATCGGCGGGAGCGCCACCAAGATCGGAATTGTCGCCGAGGATGGCACCATCGTTCGGCGGGAGTCCGTTCCGACCGGGCTTCACGGCGAGCCGACAGTTCTCATCGACGCGATCGTATCGTCGCTCGGTCCCATGCTGAATGCGGTGGGTGGCGAGGCGTCACCGGTGCCTGGCATTGGCGTGTCGGTCGCGGGCTTTCTCAACCGCGACCGCTCGGCGATGATCCACAACGCGAACCTGCCGGCCCTGCGCGAATTTCCGCTGCGTCGATCACTCGAAGAGCGACTCGCTCTTCCCTGCCGGCTCGAAGTGGACTCAAACGCGTCCACCGTCGCCGAATATCGTCACGGGGCCGGCAGAGGCTCGACGCGATTGCTGGGAGTAACGGTCGGGACCGGGCTGGGTGGCGGAGTGATCATCGATGGCGAGCTGTTACGCTACACCGGCGAGTGTGCGGGAGACCTCGGACACATCATTCTCGATCCGAAGGGGCGACTCTGCACCTGTGGCGCGCGCGGTTGTCTCGAGGCCCAGGTAGACTCGGCGTCGGTGTCGGAACGCGGAGGAGGACGCCCGGTCCGCGACATAATCCGGAGCGCGCGCGAAGGGGATCAACTCGGACTGAATGTGCTGGCCGAGACCGGCTGGTGGCTCGGACTCGGGCTCGCGTCGCTCTCGCCGATTTTCTCTCCGGACAGAATCGTCGTGGGCGGAGGAATCGCAGCCGCCGGGGATTTGTTGATCGATCCGACGAGGGCGAGCTATCGTGAGCACGCGCGTCCGGAGTTTCGCGAGAAAACCCAGGTCGTCGGGTCGTCGTTCGAGGGATGGGAGGGGATTGTTGGCGCCGCCAGTCTCTTCCTCGATCCGCTCGCATAGCGATCCATGTCGCGGATCTCCGTCACCGTTTTTCCGTCAGCCGACGCCATCGGTGAGCATCTGGCGAAGCGTCTGCTCTCCCAAGTAGAGCGATCGCGTGTTTCGGGCAGGCGCTTCGTCCTCGGCTGTCCTACCGGTCGGACTCCGCGTCCGGTGTACGGCGCGATGGCGCGGCGGCTTGCGAAGAATCCACAGAACCTGAGCCACCTCGTCCTCGTGATGATGGATGAGTATCTCTTTGCCGTAGACGGCGAATTCAGGTACGCGTCGGCCGACGAGCCGTGGTCCTGTCATCACTTCGCTCGCGTCGAGATCGCAGACCCCCTGAATGCTGCACTGCCGCCGGCGCGCCGGCTGGAAGACGATTCAATCTGGTTTCCCGATCCGCGCGATCCGGCCGCGTACGATGCAAAGATCGCCGAGGCGGGAGGAATCGATTACTTCATCCTGGCTTCCGGTGCCAGCGACGGACATGTCGCGTTCAACCCGCCCGGCAGTGCCCGTGACAGCCGCACGCGCATCATTCAGCTTTCAGAAGAGACTCGTCGCGACAACCTGCAGACTTTTCCGGCGTTCGGCACGCTGGCCGCTGTTCCAGGCCATGGGATTAGCGTCGGGATCGACACCATCGCATCGGCAAAGGAGAGCGCCATGATCGTGTGGGGCGCTGGAAAGCGCCTGACGCTGTCTCGAATTCGGAGCGCCGAGCGTTACGAACCCGACTGGCCGGCCACCGTGATTCACGAGTGCGCTGTTGGGGAGATACTCACCGACACGGACGCCGCCGAGCCGCTGGCCACAAGTTGACGCTCGTCGAGGCCGCGGTCGAAACTCTCGATTCCGCTCTCGCCGCCGAGCGCGCTGGTGCTGACCGGATCGAGCTGTGCGACAATCTGAGCGATGGCGGCACCACTCCGGGCGCAGAACTGATCGCCACCGTTGCCGAGCGCGCGCGGCTTCCGGTGTTCGTGCTGATTCGACCGCGCGCCGGTGGCTTCGTCTATTCGGACGATGAATTCCAGACGATGGTTCGCGACATCGGGTTGGCGGTCAGGTTGGGGATCGCCGGCATCGTGACCGGTGCGCTCACTCCTGACGGTCGCGTCGATGCCGGGCGCACGCGCAGTCTGGTTGAAGCCGCAACCGGACTGCCCGTGACATTCCATCGCGCGATTGATTCCGCGGTGAATCTGGCGGCCGCGCTCGAGCAGGCGATTGAAGCGGGCGCGAGCAGAGTGCTCACGTCAGGCGGTGCGCCGACGGCATTGGAGGGTGTGGATCTCATCGCAACGCTGGTGGATCGGGCGCGTGAGCGGATCACGGTCGTTGCCGGTGGCGGAATTCGGCAGCACAATGTGCGCGACGTGA
>DASWBC010000574.1:0-1929 GCA_036390815.1 Gemmatimonadaceae bacterium | reverse complement strand
GGCCGGTCGAACAACCCTAACAACGTGAATTGCGACGCTGTTGGAAGCCGCCTCGATGGCGGCTGGTACCAGATTGGCCATGGCCCCGGCAACAATTCGGACTATGTGCGCCGAATCCGTGATTCGCAGGGCAACCTCGTGATTCAGCGCGCGCGTCGCGACCGCAACGGGACCTTCAGGATCATCAGCACCGATTACGCGATGGACAACGACAAAGAGTGGAGGAAGGCCAGCCAGGACTACAACAATGCCGTAAAGCGTGCCGAGCAAGACGCCCGGAGTGACTCTGGCATGCACAAGGGCAAGCGTTAGGGCGGGTCCGGGCGCGGGTTGCAGAACTTTGGCGGTCATAGCGACGGCCTCGTGAGACTTCGGTTTCGCGGGGCCGTTTCGCATCGGGTGTGATGTATGCATTTTCCCTCTGAATGCAGCGCACCGTAACCGACAGATACCTCCCTCCGGATCGCGAGGCATTTGTTGCCGCCGAGCCGCCGACCGGGCGCCTCATCGTCATCGCCCCCACGCGCGCCGCCTGCGAGACAATCGAGTTGGCGCTTGGCCTCCGAATTCCGACCATTCTCGAAAAGCAGCACGGCCGGGAGATCCGGGAGCTCGCGGCCGAGGGGAAGGGATTCGGCATCGTGGCCGGTACGGGGACGGGAAAGACTCTCTCCATTCGCCCGATCGCCGAGACGATTCTGCGCACCGATGTTCTGAAGACCGGAGTCGTGAATCGCGAGCGCGAAGCGACACCGGAGACGCCCACGTGGAACGTGATCGTCGTCACGACCGGGATCGCGCGGCGCTGGTTTCAGGACGGAGACATACTTGCCACCGACACGCTGGTGGTGGACGAAATCCATCAGACATCGGCGGAGCTGGAGCTGTGTCTCGCCTTGGGGAAACGAGTCGGGTGCCGGTTCATTTGGCTCTCCGCAACGGTCGATCCGACGTTCTACGCGCGTTATCTCAACGCCGCGGCGGTGCTGGAGACCTCGGCGTTCGATCCGTCGAAGGCGGCGGATGTCAAGATCGTGCGCAAGGATCTCCGGACGTTTCTCGACGACCGGTTTCTCCAGGCAGTGGTGAAGGAACGGCGCGGGGTCGGGATGTTCCTCCCGACGCGGGCGGGAGTCGAAGATGCGGCGGAGCTGGTGGGGAAGCGCTTTCCGCGGATCAACAGCGCGTTCTATCACGGCGGTGAGCCGATCAGGGTAATTCGGCCATTTCTCGAGCGCGAGGAAAAGAAACCGTATTTTCTGGCGATGACGGCGGCGGGACAGAGTGCTCTCAACGTTCAGGGTCTCGACACCGTCGTCATCGACGACACGCGCTTCAGCAACGTCATCGAGCGCGGCAGGAACGTCCTCACCAGGCTCCACCTCGGTTCCAACGAGATCCTGCAGATGGCCGGGCGCGTGCACGGCCGCGTGGCCGGCGGGAGAGTGTTCATACTTTCCGATCGCGACATTCATTTTTCGTCTCTCAGACCGACGGCGCCGGAGTTTCAGCTGGCGGGGGATTCGGAGCGCGTCGCGATGACGTGCGCGGATCTCGGCGTCGCCGCGGACCAGTTGGAGCTTCCTGTTCCTCTCGACCGCGTCGCCTACCGCAAAGCGGTAACGCTGCTGGAGCAGCGGGGCATCATCGAGAACGGCAGGCTATCGCGCTATGGCAAGTCGGTCGAAGCGATGCCGGTGGACCGGCCCTGGGCGGAGCTGCTGGTGAATGCCGACGACGAGCTGGTTCCGTACCTGGCTGTGATGAGCTCGATCGAGTCGCTTCACCGAATGACCCGTGAGGAACGCAATCTCTCCGGAGTCATTGTGCCGGGCAGCGACAACCTAACTGCGTACAACCTCTACGCTGAGGCGTACGTGCACTGCGGGTACATCGGTGAAGTGTACGGGCTGCCGCGGCAGCTGTTTG
>DASWBC010000573.1:0-2270 GCA_036390815.1 Gemmatimonadaceae bacterium | reverse complement strand
AATACATCTACACGATGCATCGCCTGAGTCGGGTGCACCCGCCCGACAAGGAGGTGCTCAAGGACATCACGCTGGCCTTCTTTTCCGGGGCCAAGATCGGCGTGCTCGGGCCCAACGGCTCCGGGAAGTCCACGCTGCTGCGCATCATGGCGGGTGTCGACCACGATTTTCAGGGCGAAGCGTGGGCGCACGAGGGTACGCGGATCGGGTACCTGTCGCAGGAGCCGCAGCTCGACGCATCCAAGAACGTGAAAGAAAACGTCGACGTCGCGGTCAAGCAGACGCGTGATCTCCTGATCAAGTTCGAGGAGATCTCCAACAAATTCTCTGAGCCCTTGTCGGACGACGAGATGACGAAGCTGCTGGACCAGCAGGCGAAGGTGCAGGAAAAGATCGACGCGGCGAACGCGTGGGAGCTGGACCGGAAGATCGAGATAGCGATGGATGCGCTGCGGCTGCCACCGCCCGATGCCGATGTCAGCACGCTCTCCGGCGGCGAGAAGCGCCGCGTGGCGCTATGCCGTACGCTGCTCGAGGAGCCCGACATGCTGCTTCTCGACGAGCCGACCAACCATCTCGACGCCGAATCAGTCGCGTGGCTGGAGAGGTATCTGGCCGAGTTTCCGGGAACCGTCGTGGCGGTGACGCACGACCGGTATTTCCTCGACAACGTAGCGGGCTGGATCCTCGAGCTCGATCGCGGAGCGGGAATTCCGTACGAGGGGAACTACAGCTCGTGGCTCGATCAAAAGCGCACGCGGCTGGCAACGGAGGAAAAGCAGGCCTCGGCGCGGCAGCGATCATTGGAGCGCGAGCTCGAGTGGGTGCGCATGTCGCCCCGTGCCCGGCAGACCAAGAGCAAGGCGCGCATTCAGAAGTACGAGGAGTTGGCGACCGCGGCTGAAGGCGAGAAGGTGATGCAGAACGAGATCGTGATTCCGCCACCCGCGCGTCTTGGAAACGATGTCGTGATCGCGAAGGGTCTCAAGAAGGCCTATGGCGAGAAAGTACTGTTCGACGATCTGTCGTTCTCACTGCCGCGAGGAGGGATCGTTGGAATCATCGGCGCGAACGGGGCGGGGAAGACGACGCTGTTCAGGATGATCGCCGGCAAGGAGAAGGCCGACGGCGGATCGCTGGTGATCGGAGACACGGTGCAGCTCGCCTACATGGACCAGACGCGCGAGCTGAACGACGCGAATACCGTTTACAAGGAAGTGAGCGGGGGCAACGACGTCATCATGGTTGGTAAGCGCGAGATGCAGGCGCGGGCGTATCTGGCGCAGTTCAACTTCAAGGGTCCGGATCAGCAGAAGAAGGTGAAGGATCTATCCGGTGGAGAGAGGAACCGGCTTCATCTGGCGAAGCTGCTGAAAGCCGGCGGGAATCTGCTCCTGCTCGACGAGCCCACGAACGATCTGGACGTAGATACGTTGCGTGCTCTCGAGGAAGCGCTCGTCGATTTCCCGGGTTGCGCGGTCGTCATCTCGCACGATCGCTGGTTCCTGGATCGCATCGCGACCCATATTCTCGCGTTCGAGGGGAATTCGGAAACTGTGTGGTTCGAGGGCTCGTACCGCGACTACGCAGAGGACTTCAGGAAACGGAAAGGCGCGGATGCGGACAGGCCGCATCGGATTGCGTACAGAAAGCTTGTGCGGAAGTAAGTGGCGACTGCAAGTAGCCAGCACGGTCAGGCGTCTTGCCGGAAGACCAGGCATTACGCAGCATTTGTAATCCCGTTTGCGGAGTGATAATGCGGCCACTCGCTTGGATTGGCGTGCTTCTCATCGTTGGCGGCATCATCGTCGTCGCGATGAAGGGAATACCGTACACGAAAAGCCACAACGAAGTCGAAGTCGGCCCCCTCAAGGTCACTTCGCAGGAACGCGGTATGGTGACACCGATCGTCGGGGTCGCCGCCATCGTGATCGGTGGGGTGCTTGTGTTCGCCGGTCGAAAGGGATCGGCGTAACCGATTGCCCCACTCGGCTCTGGGGCCGAGTGGGGGCAACCGACACAACAGGCTAGTCGCCCGTGTTGCTCTTCAGAAGGCGCTGGCGGTACGCCTCGCTCGCGTAAATCGCGACTTCGACGCGACGGTTCTGGGCCTGTCCGGCGTCCGTATCGTTCGTGGCAATCGGCTCCGACTCACCCTTGCCTGTTGCTGAGAGTCGAGTTCTGTCGACACCCTGGGCCGCGAGGTACGCGGCCGCGGCATTCGCACGGCGCACCGAGAGACTCTGATTGTAGGCATCGTCACCCTTGGA
>DASWBC010000572.1:0-6520 GCA_036390815.1 Gemmatimonadaceae bacterium | reverse complement strand
GGCTTGAAGAACACCGACGCGGCTGTGCCCCGCCGTCCCCGGGCAAAATTCTGCTCCGCCCACCAGCGACTGTACCTGTCGAACTTCTCAAAATATTGGTCCAGAGAAATGTACGTGTAGTGGAGGAGCCTATTCTTGACTTCACCAATAGCTCCGCTCGTCACATCAACGTGCTCGTGGACCAGATTGGCATTGTATCGCAGCTCGCGCTTGAACAAACGGATCGGTTTGTCGCTACCCCACCCTCCGTGGCGTATCTCCCTGCCGAGAAAGTAATTGCGGCGCGGAACGCGAAAGGCAGTGATACTGCCAGACGCAGTCACTATGCGGCTGATCTCGTCGGCCAGCTCAGCCGTGCAGCGCTCGTCCGCGTCGAGGACAAAGATCCACGACGTCTTCGCCCTTCCAATGCCGTGATTCCGCGCCGCTCCGATGGTCGTGAACTTCGGACTGATCACCGTCGCGCCGGCGCCGCGCGCGCGATCGACCGTGTCGTCCAGCGAATCGTTCTCGACGACGATCACCTCGCGAGCCCATTCGACGCTCGCGATGCAGGCCTCTATGTTCGCGGATTCATCGTGGGCCGCGATCACCGCCGTTACGTCGGAGGAGCGGCGGTTGGAGGGACTCACCCCTGACGACGGCCTTTTGTGCGCGCGTTGTTGGCCGCGCGGTCGAAGCCTTCGATCGTCGCCGTCTCCGGAAACTCCCTCGCCACTCTGGTGCGCGCTGCTTTCCCCATCGTTTCGCGCGCGTCGTCCTTCGTCAGCATCCCGGCGACGGCGGCCGCCGTCGATGCCGAATCGTCGGGCGGATAGAGCGCTCCGCTGATTCCATTCGCGATGTAGCGCTGCGCGACTCCGTCTTCGCTCGCCACTGTCGGAACGCCAAGCGCCATCAGATCGAGAATGCCGTACGCGCCCGTATCCGCGTCAGCGACGACCCAGCCGAGATGGGCATCCTGCATCAGGCTGATAACGTCGTCGCGCTCGCCCAGGAAGCTCACGAGGTGCAGCACCCGCAGCGCGGCTGCCTGCATCCTCAGGTCTTCGTCGTCCGAGCCGGGGCCCACGATCATCAGTCTCAGATTGGGATGCCGCGGCGACAGCATCGACATCGTGCGGATCGCGGTGGCAGCGCGGCCGCGCGAAGTGGGATCGTAAACGCAGACGATGTACTTGCGCGCGACTTCCTTCGGTTCGCTCAGCGCCGCGTCTCCTCGCTCCGCCTGCTTCGGATCGCTGGGCTGCGCATCATCCCCGACGGCCGGTGCCTTGTCGCCGTTCGCGGGATAGGTCGAGACATCCACTCCGATCTCGGCCACCGACGCCTCGATTGCGTTCTTCGGGACGATTGCGGCGCGAAGATCCCTGTCGCTGGCGAACAGGTACGCCGTTGGAGCGAGCCGGGAGGCCCAGCGTCCCGAGAGACCCAGCTCGAGCCTCTTTCCGGCGGGAGTCCAGCGCACCACCGAACCGTTCCGGCTCATCCAGCAGGCTGTCGCGGCGATCAGGTGCTCTCGATCTGTGCTGACGAAGACGGCGTCCGCATCCCAGCGTCGAAAGATCTTTTTCAATCGCCGCGCCGCGGAAAAGAACAAACCGTCGGTTGAGAACGGGATGATTTCGAAGGGCTCGGGGATTGGCGTGTGGCGCGCCTGGCCCGGATCGCGACGGGGCGAAACTGCCAGATGCACGTTGCTGTCCGGCGCCACGAGCAGCGTCACCTTGGCGCCACGCTCGGAGATGCCGCGACCGGCTCTCGCGAAGAGGCGCGCAGTGCCCGACCATTCGCGGGCGGTATGAAGAAACAGAACGTGCACTCTTTGCTTACCCTGCTGAAGGAACCATCCGGCTGGGAGCGGATGCCGCGGCGCCGCCGGCCTCTCCATTCCCGCCACCGAACTGCAATGTATAGAGCCTCGAGTACGCCCCTCGCTTCGCCAGCAGCTCGGCATGCGTTCCCCGCTCGACGATCTCACCTCGATCGAGAACGATGATCTGATCGGCGTGTGTGACCGTTGACAACCTGTGCGCGATCACGAACACCGTCCTCCCCTGCAAGAGCCGGTCAACCGCCTCCTGCACCAGCCGCTCCGACTCGGTATCGAGCGCGGATGTGGCTTCATCGAGAATGAGGATAGGCGGGTCGCTGAGCAAGGCCCGCGCAATCGCCAACCGCTGCCTCTGACCGCCGGAAAGTCTGGTTCCGCGCTCTCCCAGCATGGTTTCGTAGCCGCGTGGCAGCTCCACTATAAACTCGTGCGCGTTCGCAGCCCTTGCCGCGGCCTCGATCTGAGCCTGCGAGTACTTGTCGGCCGCTCCGTAGGCGATGTTGTTGCGAACGGAATCGTGGAAGAGAACCGTCTCCTGGCTCACGATTCCGGTCAGCGCGCGGAGCGCAGGCAGCTTGATCTCGCGCGTGTCGATTCCGTCGAGAAGGATTCTTCCCTTGGCCGGCTCGTAGAACCGCGGAATCAGATCCACCAGCGTGCTCTTCCCCGAGCCACTCGGACCGACGAGCGCGACCACTTCTCCCTTGCGGGCAATGAGATCGATGCCGGAGAGAACGGTCGCGTCCTCGTAGGCGAACGTGACATTCTCGAACCGGAGGTCGCGCTCGAACGCCGCCTTGTCCCTGGTGCCGGGATCGCGCTGAAATTCCGCCGGTGAATCCAGGATCTCGAACAGTCTCTCGGCGGACGCGAGCGACGACTGCGCGGTAGTGCGCATCTGCGAGAGCTGCTTCAACGGCTGGAGGAGTCGCAGAACGAGCGTCAGGAACGCGAGCAGTGTCGCGCCGGTCATCGTTCCGCTCGACAGCACCTGCCACGCCCCAATCCAGAGGACCAATACCGCGATCAGAGTTCCGATAACCTCCGTGACCGGAGGAGCAACGAGTGCCAATCGTGTCATCTTGAGACTGCTGCGCGCGTACTTGTTGCTCCCGTCGGCAAATCGTGATTCCTCGTAGCTCTCGGTGCCCGACGCCTTCACCAGGCGGATGCCGCTGATCGTCTCCTGCAACACGCTCGTCATCTCGCCGTGCATGTTTCCTCGGCGTAGGTTGCCCTTCCTCAGCCTCCTGAGCATCGGCTGGAGCGAAATTCCCAGCAGCGGCAGGATGATGAGGGCGATAAGCGTGAGCTTCCACGAGATGCTGAACAGGATCGCGATGTAGACCAGGACGAGCGATGCGCTCTGCAGCCCCTGTGTCACGATCTGGGTGAGAATGAGGCGCGCCTCGTATGTGTCGTTGATAACGCGCGAGAGGATCTGCCCGGCCTTCATCTGGGTGAAGTAGCCGAGCGGAAGGTGCGCGAGGTGGCGGTAGACGGCGTTGCGCAGATCGCGCGTCACGAATTCCTGGAGCGTCGCGCCAAACTGCCCCGCGATCCACACCAGCAGGTTCTTGAGCAGCACCGACGCCATGACGAGCAGGATGACGTTGCGCAGCGACCGCATCTCGTCGCCGGGAATGATCTGACTTCCCACCGTCGCGTTGAGGAGCTTCGCTACCCACCCCGACTTGAGCGATGTCGACGGTTGATGGAACAGGATGTTGAGAAACGGGATCAACAGCGCGATCGCGAAGCCGTCGAGCAGCGCCGCGAGCAGGTTGCATGCGATCGTGATCGCCATGCGCCACGCGTGGGGCCGCAGGTACGGGAGAAGCCTCTTATAGATCGGGGTTGAAGCCCGCAATCGAGTTACCGGCGCGGTGTGAGCAGCGCCAGCGGGAGAATTACTTCCTCCGGCGTCACGCCGCCGTGGAGGAACGACCCGCGGTACCGGCTCTGGTACTCGCGCAGCTTCGTCGGATACACGAAGAAACAATCATTCGTCGCCAACAAGGTATTTCCGCCCGCGCCGCGCCGCGGCAGCCGCAGCATGTCTTCGTTCGAAAACAGGAGCGCCTGGTCCGGACGCTCCGCCCGCAGATCTTCGCCGAACTTGTAGCGGAGATTGGCGCTCGCGTCGCGCTTGGCGTACACGGTCGCAGGAGTGTTGCAGTGGATCGAGCCATGATCGGTGGTGAGGAGCACGGAGATCTTCCGGCGCGATGCTTCCTTCAGCACGGCGAACAGCGCCGACCGCTGGAACCACTGTCTCGTTATTTGCCGAAGGGCGATTTCATCCCGTGCAACTTCATACAGTATCTGCGACTCGCTCCGGCCGTGGGTCAGCAAGTCCACGAAGTTGAAGACGAACGCGCTCACACCCTCGGGTCCGATTGCAGTTCCGAGGTGTCGTTCGAGCTCGTCGGAGTTGGCGGCCGTCGAGATCTTCTGGTACCGCACCGGCGTCTTGCCAACCAGCTCTTCCAGGTGGGACTCGAGCAGCTCCTTCTCGTGGGCGTTGAGCGATTCGTCCTCGCGATCGGCGTTGCCCCACCAATCTGGAAGACGCGCCGCAATCTCTCCCGGGAAGAGTCCGCTAAAGAGCGAGTTGCGCGAGTAAGGCGTCGCCGTCGGAAGCACCGCGAAGTAGTGCGTGGTCTCTGTGTCGAAGAAGGGAGCGAGCAAGGGCTCCAGCACACGCCACTGATCCAGCCGCAGGCAGTCGACGACGATGAACACCGCCGACTTGTCGCGCTCGAGAATCGGCAGCAGGAATTCGGCGACGATGTCTATCGAGAGCGGAGGCCTGTTCCCCTCGAGATTACTCAGCCACGCCGGGTAAAACTCTTTGATGTACAAAGCGAACTCGCGATGCATGTCGGGATAAAGTCCCTGCAGCGATTCGTAGAGCCCCATTTCGCCGGCGGCGGCGAGGTCCACGTCCCAGCGCACCAGCTCGTCGTAACGGTCGATCCACCCGCGCCAGTCGAGATTGCGGTCGCGCTCCAGCTCGATCGCGCGGAATCGGTCGACGAAGCTTCTCGCGATTGCCTGCTGACGGATCCGTGGACCCTCGAGAATCCGCGTCACGACCGTGAGCACCTGCCGTGGGTTGATCGGCTTGACCAGATAGTCGCGGACATTGACGCCGATCGCTTCCTTGAGCGTCGAGTCCTCTTCGCTCTTGGTCACCATCACCACCGGTATGGTCGGAGCTATCTCGCGAACGTCGCGATAGACCTCGAGCCCGCGCTTGCCGGGCATCTGCTCGTCGAGCAGCAGGATGTCGAACGGACGACGCTTCAGCAGCTCTATCGCGTCGTCGGCGTTGGACGCCCACTCTACGGTATAGCCCTTCGAGCGAAGGAAGATGCGATGAGGCTCGAGGAGCTCACCTTCATCGTCCACCCAGAGTATCGATTTTGGGGGGTTCAGGACCGGAACGGCCATACTTCGGAATGTAGCCGGGGGCGGAGTCCGTGCCTAGATTCGGAGGGTGATCGGCCAGATGCCCCGTTTTGCTCTCGCGACCCCGGTTTTTCGATTCCGCGCTCTGATAACGCTCTCGGGGCGGGCGTCGCTGGGCGGCGATCGGGAGACGCTGGTGGCCTGCTTCCAGATGGGTCGGCTGTGCGCGGGAACCCTTCCTCCGTACGAGCTGTCACGGGAACAGGTGCTGGAGCGCACCGAGAACACCAAGCAATGGCTGTCGTCGCTGGCGATTCCCAGCGGAATCAGGTCAACGGCGTTTGGCATTTTCGGCGCGCTGAGCGGATTCGACCGGGATCGCTGCGTGATCGCATTTGCTGACCTTGTAAAAGCCGCGTCCGCGCAGTTAGATGAGGCATCACGCGCGGAGCTGACATTACTGATGCAAGAGCTATCCGCGTCGCCGGCGATGGCACAGGCGCGACACACAGCGACTCAATCTCAACCAAGCTGATATGGCCGGCCATTCCAAATGGAAGCAGATCAAGCACTACAAGGCCGCGACCGACGCGAAGCGCGGAGCGCAGTTCACCAAGCTCATTCGCGAGATCACGATGGCCGCGAAGCTGGCTGGTGGCGATCCCGCCCACAATCCGCGGCTGCGAACCGCGATCGATGCGGCGAAGGCCGGATCGATGCCCAAGGACAACATCGAGCGCGCGATCAAAAAGGGAACTGGTGAGCTGGAGGGCGTCCACTACGTCGAGGTGACGTACGAAGGCTATGGGCCAGGCGGGGTCGCCATCCTGATCTCGGCCCTGAGCGACAATCCCACCCGCACCGTGGCCGAGATCCGGCACAAGCTTACGCGACTCGGTGGCAACCTCGGCCCCCCCAACTCGGTGTCGTACCTGTTCGATCGGAAAGGGCAGATCTACATCGACTCGAGCAAGTACGACGAAGACATGGTGCTCGAGGTCGCGCTCGATGGTGGCGCCGAGGATTTCCGGGCCGAGGGCGAGCAGTACATCGTGACGACGGATCCGCACGGGGTGCATCTGGTCGAGGATGCGATCAAGGCAAAGGGAATAACGATCGCCGAGTCGGAGGTCGCGTTCATTCCGAAGTCGACGGTCCGCGTCGAGGGAAAGAACGCGGAGTCGCTGATCAAGCTCCTCGAGGACCTCGAGGAGCTGGACGACGTGCAGAAAGTGTCCGCGAATTTCGACATGGACGTCGAGCAGATGTCCG
>DASWBC010000571.1:0-3357 GCA_036390815.1 Gemmatimonadaceae bacterium | reverse complement strand
GCTGCGGAAAGTCCACCACCCTGAGAATGGTGGCCGGCCTGGAGGAGATCTCCTCCGGCAATGTCTTCATCGGCGACCGGCTGGTGAACCATGTAGCGCCCAAGGACCGCGACATCGCCATGGTTTTCCAGTCCTACGCCCTCTATCCGCACATGTCGGTCTTCGACAACCTCGCCTTCGGCCTCAAGCTGCTCAAGACGCTGAAGCAGGAAATCAGGCGCCGGGTCGAGGAGGCGGCCAAGATCCTCAACCTCGAGACCCTCCTCGACCGCAAGCCTCGCGCGCTCTCCGGCGGGCAGCGCCAGCGCGTCGCGCTTGGACGCGCGATCGTGCGCGAGCCGCTGGCGTTTCTGTTCGACGAGCCGCTATCCAATCTCGACGCACAGCTCCGCGTCGAGACACGCGTCGAGCTGGCGCGGCTGCATCGCAAGCTGGGCGCGACGATGGTCTACGTCACGCACGACCAGTCGGAGGCACTCACTTTGGGCGACCGCATCGCGGTGCTCAAGGAGGGAGTGCTGCAGCAGATCGCCACACCAATGGAGCTCTATCGCCGGCCGGCCAACAAGTTCGTCGCCGGATTCATCGGCAGCCCCGCGATGAATTTCATCGAGGGAGTAATTCAGCGCCCGGACGGCGCCGCTGGTCGGATCGGGATGTGCACGTTCAAGGGGATAGATCTCACGCTCGACGTTCCCTGCGACGGAGAGACCCGCGGCCGCGTCTTCCTTGGCGTGCGCCCACAGCACATCGAGGTGAGCGGCAATGGCGAGAACAGACCGAAGGCCGAAGTGGCCGTCGTCGAGCCGATGGGGAACGAGCAGATCGTCTACGTCACCCTCTCTGGCGGGGATCGGCTGGTCGCGGTCGCTCCCCCGCAAGAGCTGATCAAACCCGGCGACATCGTCTCGATTCGGATTCGCCTCGAAGGCGTGCACATCTTCGATGCGGAGACCGGCAGCCGCATCGAAGCGTCGCCGTACGCGATCGAGCGCTAGCGGGGCAACGGAGTTTCTCCCGTGTCGTACGGTCCACCGTCTTCGTCGAGCCACGCCTCGGCCGCCGGGAGATCGGTGAATACTTCTACCTCGATTCCCAACGCACGCGCGAGTACGGAAAAGGTCTTCGCCATCCGGTAGGTCGCCCGCGACTGGGCTACGACTGCGATGCGACCCAGGCCGAGCCTGGTCAGCCGAAGCACCCTGTTCGCGAGCTCAGCGAGCTGCAGGATCGTGATGTCGGGTTCTGCCTCACGCGCGTCGTGTAGCCAGCGCACGCCGGGCACGAGCTCGGGGTCAGCGGCCAGTGCGTCCAGGAAGGGATGCAGATCTTCCACGCCGACCACGCCTGTCGCGTACGACTTTATCAGCCGCTCTTCGCGTGAGATGGCATACGTGATGGGCATCGAGCGGCGATATCACCGCAACTACGTCGCCAACAAACCTATGTGTATCGGATTTGGCGGGCGCCCCAGCCCGTGACGGCTCAGGTGCTGGCGATCCTCCGCAGCGCCTGAATCGCATCGACGATTTCCCTGCTCGGCATCGCGCCCGACATGACAATGGGTACGAGCTTGTCGTCTCGATTGTAAAGGTCGTTTCCGAAGTACAGCTGACCGTTGTTGATGTAGGTCGTGAAGTAGGTGATGAAGACCGGAATTTTCTTCGGCACCTTCACCGACTTGTTGTCGGGCGGGTTATCCATCTCCGCCTGCACCTTGTCCGCGGGCCATCCCAGAACCCACTGCGCGAGCTCGGCCGGTTTTTCCACCCGTATGCAGCCATGGCTGAAGGCGCGCACGTCCTCCTTGAACAGCTCGTGGTTCGGCGTGTCGTGCAGGTAGATGTTGAAGTCGTTCGGAAAGAGGAATTTCACGAAGCCGAGGGCATTCTTGGGACCGGGGCGCTGGCGAACGCGCGTCTGACCATTCTCCTGGTAGGTCTCCATGTTCTCGCGCGCCATGTAGGCGGCGCCTTTCGGGAAAACCTCTTTCGCCGCGATGTCCGGGGTCACGTTCCAATAGGGACGAAACACGACCGTCTCCATCGAGTCCGCGAACACCGGCGTGGCCTTGTCCTGGTATTCCTGGCCAACGATGACTTTCATCTCGAGGGTCTTCTGCCCGCTGTCGTACGCCTCGAGCTTGAACGCCGACACGTTCACGAAGATGTACCGCGACCCGAAGCTTCTCGGGAGCCACCGATACCGCTCCAGGTTCGCCGCGATCTCGCCTAGCCGGTAGCTCGCCGGGACGTTCATGGATTCGATCGTCTCCTTGCCAAGGGAGCTGTCGACGTTGATGCCGTGACGCGTCTGGAAGAGTGCTACCGCGGCCGCCAGCTCGCGATCGTACGTGCCCGCCGGCGATGTGCTTGTGCCCTGGAGCGATGGAACCATCGACGCCTTGGTGGCGCCGGCGGCGGCAACGATTCCCTCGACGGCGAGCCTGCTGCGCACCGCGGCCAATAGCGCGGGATTCGCGGACGCTCCCGGTTTCAGGTTCTCGGTCGCCGGAACCGCCTGCCAGCCGCCCTTAGCGACAATGAGACGATAATTCTGTAGCTGCTTGCTCAAGCCCGCGTAGTCCTCGTCGGTCGGACGCATCGTCGCCAGCGTTTTGTCGAGCCGCTCGTAACGCAGGTTCCTGACGAGAGCGCTGTCGATATTCTCTTCCTCCGGATCGACGTGCCATGCCTGCGCGACCGTGCGCGGATCCACTTGCCCCGTGAGAAGATCCTCACCAAGTGATGTGTACGAGGCCGTGAGAATGACGTCCGCAGTTGCGAGCTGCTCGGCGGTCGGAGTCTTGGTCTGCTTGAGCGTGCCGATCGCCTGGGCGAGGGCGCCGACCGGATAGTCGTCGAGTCGCATACCATCGGCGTTGGCGGCCAGAATCGCATCCGTAAGCGCTTTCGTGCGCGTCTGGTGGAGCCCGCTGCTGGTGAGCCAGAGCGGATTGCTTCCGTAGATCTTGTAGAGGCGCTTGGTGTGACCCCACTGGTCATCGTCGATCCGGTCCAGCTTCGGACCATCCAGCTTCTTCTGTATGAGCGCTTCGACGTCGGTGGCCGGAACCCCCTGTACCGACGCGAGCTTTTCCGGGGCCCACGTCTGGGGGTTCTCAGTCTTGCCGCTGCTCGCCGTCTCACCCCGCTGGCAGCCGGGAAGGACTGCGAGTCCCGACAACAGAGCTATCAAGGCTGCTCGTGGGCGAACGGGGCGGAATGCCAATGCAATTGAGCTCATATGGGTCTGTGCATCCTGGACGGACGTAGAGAGGGATTCGGACAGGCGTCGTGGTGGATTCTGACGGCCGATTTGACGGTTTTCCGGTGAATTAGGCGAAAGTCGGGCCAG
>DASWBC010000570.1:0-7156 GCA_036390815.1 Gemmatimonadaceae bacterium | reverse complement strand
CTTAGTCGTTGTGCTTGCTGTTGCCTCTTCCACGTCCCTGGTCGTCGTCATCGTGCTGCGAGTTCTTGTAGTTCTTATCGTTCTGCTTCTGCTGTTTTTTCCATTCCTTGTCCTGCCTCTTTTGCTCCTTCTGCCACTGCTTGTCGTTGTTGTCGTTGTAGCGGCGACTGTTGAGGATCGTGAAGGTGCCGTTCGGATTACGACGGGCGCGCTGGATCACCAGGTTGCCGTTCGAATCGCGGGTGCGGCGCTCGTAGATCGAATTGTTGTCACGACCCTGGCCCACCTGATACCAGCCGCCGTCGACGCGATTACCGTTGTCGTTGCAGTTCACGTTGTTGCCGCTGCGACCGAAAATGATGTCGCCGACGGTGTTGGTGCTCTGATTGTAGCTGCAATTGGTGTTGCGATTGTTGGTATTGTTGACGTTGCCGATCGTGTTCGTGCTGATGATCGACATGTTGCCACGCGAATCGCGCCGCGCACGCTGAACTATGATGTTGCCGTTGCGGTCCTGGGTGCGGCGCTCATAAATCGTGTTGCCGCTGCCATCGCGACCGACCATGCGCCACGATCCATCGACGTTTACTGAGCCGCTGCTGGTTGGTACGGGACGGCTGCCCAGGATCTGAGCATCGAGCGTCGCTGTCGAAGCGAGGCCCGCGAGTGCCAGAGTGATTACGAAGACCTTCATTTTGATATCCTCCGAGTAATTAGATCGACGAGCTCGTCTGCGGGACTGGACTTGCTCTTATCGTTTTTCCCTTTTTTCGTCTTCGGCGCATCATCTCCGAAGAGAACCCTGCCATTGGCCGGACGATTTCTCACTGCCGACGCGCAATCAGTTGGCGCCGGCTGACGCGCCGCCGGTACATCGTTGATCCAAATGCGGCACATCCCGGTCGGCGGAAAGAACCCGGGCGGCACGATCTGCTGACGCGACTGCGATTGCTGGACCGCAGGCGTCTGGGGCTTTGCCGGAACCGGTCGTTGCGCTTCTGCCGCACTCGCCGAGACAATGAGTCCCAGGATGGCGGGCATCGCGAACCGCAAAAAAGACCCGAGTGAGTTGGTGCCTGAAGGGTGAATCATGCCGTATAGGGGTGCACGTGCGGTGCCATACCCCGCCGATTGGACTAAGTCATTATAGATCATACAGTTACATGCACGTAGCCGACTCCGTTCAAGCCCCGGTGTCCTCTCAAAGGGACGAGACAACGAGAGATTGATACACATATGGTTCGGACATTAAAACCCAACCTCTTCGGAGAACCAAAAGACCCTCTGTTTCCAGGCCACCGATGAGCCGCCCACGCGGCCCCAAGTGCCTTGCCCCGGCTTGGCTAGTCCCCGAAGGAAATGCCGGTCGCGCGTGCCGTCAATACCGTGTCGTGGTCGATCTCGACACGCTTCGGCACTTTGAGCACGTCGCCGAGTGGGATCGTCACAATGTGCGGTGACTGAAGCGCGATCATGTGGTCCCATTTCTCCTCGGCGACCGCGCGTACCGCCGCGCCGCCAAATCTCACCGCCAGCAATCTATCGTAGCCCGTCGGCTGGCCGCCGCGCTGAAGATGTCCAAGAATCAATGAGCGCGTTTCTTTCTTGGTGCGCGTCTCGATCTCGTCGGCCAGCCGCTCGGCGACGCCACCGATTCGTACCGCCTGACCAGGCATGGACTTGCCGCGGACTGCCGGAGCCTCACCCTTTGGAAACGCGCCTTCGGCGATCACCACAATAGAGAAGTGCCTCCCCGACCGGCTGCGGGCGGCAATCTTTTCGCACACCTTCTCGATGTCGTAAGGAATTTCCGGGATGAGGATCACATCGGCCGTACCGGCTAGCCCGGCATGCAGCGCGATGAATCCCGCGTTGCGACCCATCACCTCGAGAACGATGACGCGGTCGTGGCTCTCGGCCGTCGTATGCAGCTTGTCGATCGCCTCCAGAGCGGTGTTGACCGCGGTGTCGAATCCGAAGGTCGTGATCGTACCGGCCACATCGTTGTCGATCGTCTTCGGCACACAGACAATCTTCATTCCAAGCTCGCAAAGCTGGTGGGCAATGCTCATCGATCCGTCGCCGCCGATGGAGATTACGGCGTCGATGCCCAGCTTCCGCGAGTTTTCGATGAGCTCGCCAGACCGGTCCTTGTCGATGAACGTTCCATCGGGTTGCGCGATCGGATAGCTGAACGGATTCCCGCGATTGGTGGTGCGGAGGATCGTCCCACCCAGGTGCGCGATGCCCCGCACCGTGGCGGCAGTCATCGGGATTACTTCCTCCTCGCCGAGCAAGCCAGCATATCCCTTCTTGATGCCAAGGACTTCCCAGCCGCGGTTACACGCCGAAAGCACGGCGGCGCGAATTACCGCGTTGAGCCCGGGAGCGTCGCCTCCACCGGTGGACAACGCGATTCTCATGATTTCACGATTTTTCTTCTATGAGTGATAGGACTTCACCCGGCTTGGCGTGCCGCCCTGTCTTGGATTTCTCGTAAACTGGAACACCATCCACGATAATCTCGAATCTGCCGCCCCTCGACGGAATCATCTGCAGTACCGCGTCGGGAAAGCGCTGACGGATCTCAGCCGCCAAACTGGCGGCTCTTGGCTGGTAGTTTCAAACTACACAGTACTCGATGCTGATCTTCATTGGTCCCGTGGTGGACGTTGAGCTCTATTGAGCCGTCGGTGCGTACTGCTGGACTAGCTGAAGCGCCTCTGGTGTCCCGACGGCTTTCAGCGCGTTGATTGCCGGTGTACGGATCACGTTCTGCCAGACTTCCGACGCCATCATCTGCTTCGCGAGCGGAAGCGCAGCATTCTTCTCGAGGAGGATGTCCGACGCGAGGGCCGCGCCGCGGACGAAGAGGCTCGGATCCATGCGCGCGATTTCACGGACGCGGATGTTCACGTCTCTGGCGGAAGTTCCGCTCAGCGTCAGCCGACCAAGCGCCATCGTGGCTTCCTGGCGCACCCGACTATCGGGATCGCGAGTCGCGGCAATGAGAGCATTGGTGACGCTCCGCATCGGCGCGATCGCGGCGCGGGTCGGATGGCTTCCCCAGGTACCGATCGCATCTACCGCGCGAGCACGCACCGCCCAGAATTTATCGTTGCGCGTCGAAAGGATGAGGGCGTTGAGCGCCGCCTGATCTGCGGGGCGCTGCGACAGCACGTCGACAGCTTCGATTCTGCCGAGCACGTCGTCGTCGTACACGAGCTGGTAGCGCAGCATCCCGGTGGAACGCGGGAAATCGGTGAGATCGAGAATCCAGTTTCCCTTGTCCCAGCGAATCGAGCGGGGAGGAGCCTTGAGATTCGTTCCCGCTTCTCCAGTTCCATTCCGAACCGGCACCACGAAGCGGACGACGCCGCTGTCGGTGCGGACTTCGACATCGGCGTCGACATCGAAGAATCCGGTGAGGCTATCGCGAGGCTGTGTCTCTTTAGCGCTGATCACGAGCCGGCGGGCGGCGCGATCATACAGTGACGAGACCTGAAATACAGGAAAGCCGGCGCCATACACCCATTGGTCGAAGAATGCCTTGTAATCCTTGCCGGTTGTTTCCTCGAACGCCTTGCGCAGATCGTCGGTGACGACATTGCCGTAGGCGTGTGCCGTGGTGTAATGATTCATCGCCTTCCAAAACAGATCGTCGCCGAGCTGGTGGCGAAGCATCTGAAGAATGGTCGCGCCCTTCGGATAGATGTGACCGCTGAAGAAGACCTCGATGGGATCGTTGACCCACTTGTTCCACACAATCGGCCGTCTGGTGCGACGGTCCGCATCGATCGTCTGCTCCTGAGCGCCGAGGCGGTCGAAAGCGCCTTCGTCGACGCCGAGATCTTCCTCGCGAAAGATCTGCTCCATGAACGTTGCAAACCCCTCATTGAGCCAGACATCTCCCCAGTCGCTTGTGGTCAGGAGATCTCCGTACCATTGGTGCCCGAGCTCGTGGGCCATGAGACCCGCGGAGTTGGCTTGCGGCTCCGACCATGCCGGGTGGAGAATCTCGGCATCGTTTTGCGAGGTCGCGGTGACATTCTCCATTCCGCCGTACTGGAATTCAGGAATGACGATCTGGTCGTATTTGGACCACGGATACGGAACGCCGGTCTTGCGTGAGAACAGATCGACGGCCTGCGGAGTCTTGGCGAATCCGCGCCAGGCGGCGTCGACAGAATCGGGATAGGTCCAATATCCGATCGGCACGTTGCGCCACGCCTTGTCCTGGAGCACCGCGTAGTTGCCGACGACCGTCGTCATCAGGTACGTCGATGCGGGCTTGTCGAGGACCCAGTGCCATTCGATGCTGTCGCCCACCGCGCGCGATCCGGCGAGGCGGCCGTTCGAGAGAGCGCGCTCGCCCTTCGCGGTCCAGATGTAGAACTCCCAGGTCGTCTTGTCGTTCGGGAAATCGTAGGTGGGAACCCAGTAGTGATTGTCCTCGGTCTCACCTTGAGTCCAGACGATGTGCTTGGCTGGCCTGAAGTAAGCCCCCTTGGAGCGATTGGCCCCATCGTATTCGATCGTGATCGATGTCGTTTGTGCGGACCGCAACGGCGTCCCGAGGTGCACCGTGAGCGCGCGTCCATCGTAGTCGTATTTCAGCGCTGTTGTGCCGGTGGTGACGGATTTGAACGTCATGTCGCCGGCATCGATGACGACATTCGAGAGCGGCGCGGCGCCCCGGAGTCCGGCGATCGTCAGCGTCGTCGTTCCGACCACCGCCTGACGCGGCCAGTCGAAACGGACGATCGTCACTTGATGCTGAAGATGGTACTTCCTCACTCGCTCCGGATGCGCGATTCCGTCGGGCGGCGGGCCCCAGACGATCAGAGGCGCCTCCTGAAAGGGTGGAACACGATCGACGGACCGGCTCGTGTCCATCTGAAAAGGAGGAAGAACGGGATTGGGCTGCGGGATCTCGGTCGAAGGAATTCTCGACGGGGTCGTTGACGGCGGCGCACAAGCGACGATGAGGGCGCTTGCAGCGGCGCCCAAGAAGAATAGTCCTTTCATTTTACACTGTAACAGAATGAATACGTTCGGGTGATTCGGGCCGGCGGCGTTGCGTGCTTTCATGATATGCTATTTAACCAGTTTACCCGGAGGAAGGACAGCATTGATGCGACGCGCGTTCACTATCGTCGAGCTCACCATCACGATCTGCGTTCTGGGCGTACTGTCCGCCATCGCCATGCCATGGGCCGGCGAACTGCTCGACAGGGTCCACATTCGCGGCGCGGTCGTGGAGATCGAATCGACTTTCAGCGGTGCGCGACACATAGCGATCGCGCGGTCCGCGCAGGCGACAGTCGATATCGACACCGCGACCCAGACGCTCTACGTCAGTGTTGGGGCCGACACGCTTCGAAAGCGTAGGGTCGGAGCAGATCACGGAGTTCAGCTCTCGGCGAGTCGTGTGCGGATGTCCTACTCGGCGACTGGCATGGGATACGGCGCCGCGAACCTCAGCGTCTTCGTGCGACGGAACGCGTCCGTCGATACCGTTTTTGTGTCGCGACTGGGTCGCCTTCGGCATTGATCGACACCGGCGGCGCGATGTCCACGGGATCCTGCTCGGTCGCAACAGGAACAGCCACATCCGAGGTGGTCCCGAAATCGTAGCCGGGAACCGAGATGCGCGGAATCTGCTGCCCGATCATGCGCTCGATGGTGCGGACCATGGCGATCTCGTCGGGCGACATGAAAGTGTAAGCGTCGCCAGTCGCCGCGGCTCGGCCAGTGCGGCCGATGCGGTGCACGTAATCTTCCGGCTGTTGGGGCACATCGTAGTTGATGACGTGGCTAATGCCACTTACGTCGAGCCCCCGTTGGGCAATGTCAGTCGCCACCAATACGCGGATCTTGCCTGACTTGAAATCTTCGAGCGCGCGGGTGCGCTCACCCTGCGATTTATCGGCGTGCATCGCTGTCGCGGCGATTCCCTGATCCTCGAGGTGACTTACGACGCGGTCGGCGCCGTGCTTGGTACGGGTGAAGATGAGAACCGAGTCCATGTTCGCTTCCTTCAGCAGCTCGACCAGCAGCGTACTCTTTCGATCGCGCGGCACCGGGTAAACGGCGTGTGTCACCGTGCTGGCCGCCTCGGAGCGGCGCCCGACCTGCACGACCACTGGCTTCCGCAGATACCTCCGCGCCAGGGCTTCGACCTCGGGCGGCATCGTCGCGCTGAAGAGAAGCGTCTGCCGGTATGGCGGGATCTCGGCCACGATCCGATTGAGCTGGGGCGCGAAACCCATGTCGAGCATGCGATCCGCCTCGTCGAGAACAAGGACCTCTAGCTCGTCAAACGAGACGTTCTGGCGCTCCATGTGGTCGAGCAATCGGCCAGGTGTCGCAACCACGACATCCACGCCATTCCGGAGCGCCTTCGATTGGGGCTCGATGCCGACTCCGCCGTAGATCGGGACGACGCGAAGGTCGGTGTACTTGCCGTACTTCCGGAAACTCTCCTCCACCTGTGCGGCGAGCTCTCTCGTCGGAGTCAGGATCAGAACGCGGACGCGGTGAATGGGCTCCCCGTTCTCGGCAGTGAGCGGAGTGCTGATCAGATTGTGAACGATGGGTAGGGTGAAACCCGCGGTTTTTCCGGTTCCTGTCTGGGCGAGACCGATCAGGTCGCGGCCAGCGAGAGCCAGTGGAATCGCCTGTTGCTGGATCGGCGTGGGATGGGTGTACCCGGCGTCGCGAACCGCGTGGAGCACTTCAGGGGCGAGGTCGAGGTCGTCAAAAGAGAGTTCCGCCTCGGGATTCGTTTCAATCATCTGCTTGTAATATACGCACGGTGGGGATGGCCTCGACGGAAATGCACCTCGGAACTGCAACTGAACGGGGTGGGAGGCGTCAGAGGCACAGGTGCCGGTGTTTCAGGTCACTACGCCCGGACTTTTCTACCGCTGATCAAGGCACAAGCAACTGCCTGTACCTCGAATGCCACAGAGGCAAGTCCGGGCGTCATGACCTGATACCTGGCAACTACGCCTCTGACTCCGCCCACCCCGTTTTTTGCAGTTGCAGTTGCCGTTCAGCTGCAGTCGTCAGTTAGGCTGCGGAAAATCTCTTCTCAACCTCTCTCCAGTTGACGACGTTCCACCAGGCGCTGATGTAGTCGGGTCTCTTGTTC
>DASWBC010000569.1:0-2218 GCA_036390815.1 Gemmatimonadaceae bacterium | reverse complement strand
CCGATGCCACCGAGGATATTGCTCAAGGAACCGCAGGCGCCGGCCGTGAGAAGCGCCCCCGTCAAGGTGAGAATTCGCACGACCCGTTGAACGCTTCCCATGTGTTGCTCCGGATAATGTCCGACCGTTCCAAGAGCAATGACGGTGCCCGTGGGCGGCGACGGAGGACGGGAGCGGCGAACATTGCGCCGGGATTACAAGATTAGAGTACTTAAGGGCGATTACAGTCGGTCGCGGCGCAGATAGCTGGCAGCGCGTTACTGCTCTCTCTACGTTTACCCACCCTACGAGCCACAAGGTCAGGCTTTTCCGGTAGCGCGTATGCAGTTACTTGTCATCAGGCACGGGATCGCTGAAAATCCCTCGACCGTCGCGACAGGCCAGGACGACTCCGGCCCGCCACTGTCGAAAGAAGGCAAGCAAATGATGAAGGCGGTCGCCGCCGGCCTCCGTGAGCTTGTCGACAAGGTCGATTTAATTGGCGCCAGTCCGTTGCTGCGAGCGCAGCAGACGGCGAAAATCGTCGCCAAAGCCTACAACAGTCTACCAGTTGCTACGGTTGATGACCTCCTGCCCGAAAGCGACCCTCCTGCTCTCATGAACTGGTTGCGGCAACACTCCACGGTCGACGTCATAGCGATCGTCGGGCACCAGCCCAACCTCGGTCGCGTAGTGACGTGGCTCATGTCAGGAGTGAAGGCTTCGCGAGTGGACCTAACCAAGGGCGGTACGTGCCTTCTCGAATTCTCCGACAGCGTCTCGGCCGGAAACGGCACATTGCAGTGGCTGCTCACGCCGTCGCTGCTGCGTCGCATCGGGGACTGAGGATTATGCAATCGATCGTGACTGACGAAGCGATGCTGCGCGAACCGGTCGACCGCGGTGTGCGCCTGGTCGCTATAACGCTCCTCGAAGATGCGCAGAAGGCCGCCGAAAAGCTGACCAGTCTCTCGAAGGAGCTGCGGGATGGCGACACTGCCGGTAACGAAGCGCTCCACGATTTCCGTGTGGCGATTCGCCGGCTGCGCAGCTGGGTGCGCGCGTTCAAACCGTGGCTGACCGACGGCCTGCGGCGGAAGCAGCGGCGCCGGTTCTCCCGGATCGCCGAGACGACGAGAATAGCTCGCGACGCCAGCGTGCACCTCGAGTGGCTACGCAAGGAGCGGTCTGCGCTCAGCGCGCGACAGCGGGTCGGACAAAGTTGGCTGAGCGAGCGGCTGGAGGCGCAGCGAAGCGGCGGGGTCGAAGTGGCGCTCGCGGCGGCGATGGATTTCGCCCCGGTGGTTCCCAAGCTCACGCGCAGACTGGATTCCTACCTCGCACCAGTGCGCGAGTCGGACGACACCGCGCGGTTCGGGGCGGTCTTCGCTGAACGTCTGCTGAAGGAGAGCGACGAGCTGCGAAGCCGACTCGCCGCCGTCCACAGTTTCACGGACGTCAAGCAGCTGCATCGTGCGCGCATTGCTGCGAAGAATCTCCGCTACGTCACCGAGCCTGTATCGGATCTGTTTCGCGACGGCGGCGCAATCATCGAAACGCTAAAGAAGCTTCAGGATGTCCTGGGCGACCTGCATGACGTCCACGTATTCGCCGATGAGCTCGTGACTGCAACTGAAGATGCGGCCGGTTCACGAGCAAGACGCGTTTCGGAAATTGTGCTCGCGGATGACAAGGATGACAGCGAAGATGATCGGGTGCGGCGCGCTCGTGCGCGTGACCCGGGACCCGGGCTCCTGGGGCTCGCGCGTCTCCTCCACGAGCGAGGCATGCACGCCTATGGCGACCTCGAGCGCGATTGGTTGAACGATGCCGGAGCACCCTTTCTTGAGCGAGTGAGCGAGCTTGCCGCGGAGCTCGGGCGCCGCTCGTCGCGCGGGGATAAGGAGATCGAGCACAAGTTTCTGCTGAAGCGTCTCCCGTTGGCGACGGTCGACGCCCCGTCGGTCGAGATCGAGCAGGGATATCTGCCTGGGGATATACTGGTCGAGCGTCTGCGGCGGGTCCGATTCGACGACGGGGCGGAGAAGTGGTTCCGCACGGTGAAAGCGGGGAAGGGACTGGAACGCGTCGAGCTCGAGGAAGAGGCGGACGCGGGTTTGTCTCGCGCGATGTGGCGGCTCACGGAGGGGCGGCGCGTGCACAAGCGCCGGTATTCGATCCGTGAATCGGACGATCTCGTTTGGGAAGTCGACGAGTTTCTGGACCGAGATCTTGTGCT
>DASWBC010000568.1:0-2169 GCA_036390815.1 Gemmatimonadaceae bacterium | reverse complement strand
GGACTTCCGGCGACGGTCTCAGCCGTGACGGTCAACAAGGTCTGCGGTTCCGGACTCAAGGCGGTGATGCTCGCCTCGCAGGCAATCAAAGCCGGCGACGCTCAGGTCATCATCGCAGGCGGTCAGGAGTCGATGTCAAACGCGCCGTACTACGTCTACGGGATGCGCAACGGTGTCAAGCTCACTGATCAGAAGATGATCGATGGCATGATCAAGGACGGACTCTGGTGCGCCTCGTGTGATGTGCACATGGGCCGACACGCAGAGTACACGGCCAAGAAGGCGCACGCTTCCAGAGAAGATCAGGATGAGTTTGCGGCGACGTCCCATCGCAAGGCAGTGAGCGCGATCGAGTCTGGGAAGTTCAAGAGCGAGATTGCGCGCGTAGAAATCCCGGGCAAGAAAGGGCCGACCGTCGTCGAGACCGATGAGGGTCCGCGCAAGGACACCACCTCGGAGACTCTCGCGAAACTCCGCCCCGCATTCCCCGGCAAGAACGGCGACAACGACGAGCTCACTGTCACCGCCGGGAACGCGTCGAGCTTGAACGACGGCGCCGCCGCGCTCGTCGTCGTATCGGAAGAATACGCCGAAGCCCACAATCTTGAGATACTCGGCCGCATCACCGGCTACGCGACTGGCGCCACGAGTCCGGAAGATCTGTTCTTCGCACCGATCAAAGCTGTGAGAAACCTGATGAAAAAGACCGGCGCCAAGATCAGCGACTACGATCTCATCGAGGCCAACGAGGCGTTCGCGTCGCAGGCCATCGCCGACGGCGAGGAGCTGGGCTGGGACTGGAAGCGCGTCAACGTCAACGGTGGCGCGATCGCGCTCGGGCACCCGATCGGCGCGAGCGGTGCGCGTGTCCTCACGACACTCCTCTATGCAATGAAGGACCGCGGCGCAAAGAAGGGACTTGCGACGCTCTGTCTCGGCGGCGGCGACGCGGTGGCGCTCAGCGTCGAGCGCGCGAACTAGCACGGATTGACCGCCCCGCCGCAATCCGCAGCAAAGCAACGGAGACCGTCCGCAACGCTGCCACCGAGGGCTAAGAGGCTCGTCGGGGTAGTGTGGCGGGTCGTCGCCTTCTATACGATCTGCCTCATTGCCATCTTCGTTCTACAGTCAATCGCGGTGGCGGCGGTGGGGCCAGCCGCAGCGAGTCCGCTGAGCGTCCTGTCCCAATGGATCAGCCTGGGGGGTGTGGTTGTCGCGACGTGGATCATGCTGCGACAAATCGACAGGCTTTCCTGGAGTGAAGTCGGACTCGATCGCCCGGCCGCGTCGCCCACGGTCCTGGTAAGAGGCGCAGCGTTCGGCGGAATAACCATCGGACTGGCGTGCGTGGCGCTTCTGGGGATCCATATGCTGCGCATCGACTCCACCGCGCCGGGAAGCTGGTGGGGGGAGGCCGGTCACTCGACGATCTTCTTTCTTCCAGCAGCGTTCTTCGAGGAGCTCTTCATTCGTGGCTATGTCTTTGCCGTACTAAGACGCGCGGCGGGATGGAAATTTGCGCTCATCGCCACGAGCATAGTGTTCGGACTGCTGCACGCGGCCAATCCGAACCCCGATGCCGAATCCATTCTGGCTGTCATCGTCGCCGGGTTTTTCCTCGGGGCAATTCTGCTGGTGACGCGGAGCCTTTACGCGGCGGGGGCCGCGCACTTCGCCTGGAATTGGGTGATGTCGGGCGCGCTGCACATCGCGGTGAGCGGACTGCCATCGGGTGATCCGGACTACCGTGTCGTAGATTCCGGTCCCGACTGGCTCACCGGCGGGCGGTGGGGCCCCGAAGGCGGCCTTGCCGCCGTCGTGGCAATGTTCGTCGTTCTCTTTTACCTGTACGGGCGCTACCAGCGCCGGATGGAGTGGAAAGCATGACCGACCGCGTCGCGGTTGTCGGAGCGGGACAGATGGGAAACGGGATCGCGCACGTGTTCGCGCAAACCGGGTTCAACGTCGTGATGATCGACGTCTCGCAGGACGCGCTGGACAAAGGGCGCGCGACCGTCGCGAAGAACATCGAGCGGCAAGTCAAGAAGGGAATAATTCCTCCCGAGCAACAGGTGGAGATTCTCTCCCGGATCGATCTCAACATGGATCTCGATGCAGCCGGTGAAGCATCGCTCATCATCGAAGCGGCGAGTGAGGACAGCGGCCTCA
>DASWBC010000567.1:0-2810 GCA_036390815.1 Gemmatimonadaceae bacterium | reverse complement strand
CCGGCGTAGCCGGAGCAACTCGCAACCGTACGTGCTTGTCCTTCACCGCCTGAGGAGGCGTCATAAGGCGCACGGCTCGCGCACTGAAGAGGGGCTCGGGATTGTCCATCCCGAATGGCTCGAGAAGACTGAGAGCCCGGTGCAACTCCGGCGTAACCTCCTCCAGCGGCAACTCCCGGTCAAACTCAAGTTGCGGTTCCAAATCGGCGAGCGTGAGCCGGGCACGCGCATACGTGTCGAGATGCTCCCGTAACTTCTGCACATTATTGCTAGGCAGCGCGAAGCCAACCGCGTGCGCGTGCCCGCCGTAGCGGAAAAATAGCTCATGGCACGATTCGAGCGCATTGAGCAGGTGAAATGCCGGGACCGATCGCCCCGAGCCATGCGCCTCCTCTCCTTCGCGTGAGACGACCAGTGTGGGGCGCCCATAGCGTTCGACAACTCGCGTTGCCGTAATCCCGATGACGCCGCGGTGCCAGCCATCGCCATCGACGACAACACAGTAGGCGTCGCGCAGCGCGGGCTCCTCCTCGAGCCGCCGCTCGATGCTTTCCATGATGCGGCGCTCTTCGTCCTGGCGTTCGGCGTTGAGCTGGTCCAATCGCCCAGCGATGCGGCGGGCGCGTTCGATGTCTTTCACGCCGAACAGGTCGACGACATCGCGGGCGACGTCCATGCGTCCGGCGGCGTTCAGGCGAGGTGCGATGCGGAAACCCACTTCGGTGGCCGTCAGGGCGCGACCGTCGCCGAGCTTGGCGACTTCGAGCAGTGCCTTCAACCCGGCGTTGACCGGGCGGCGCAGACCTTCGAGGCCAAGTTTTGCGAACACCCGATTCTCGCCGAGCAGCGGCACGGCATCCGCGATGGTCGCAATCGCCACCACTTTCATGAACGACATCAGCAAGCGAGACTGGTCTTTCGGGTCCAGCCGGCGCTGCATCAATGCCTGCGCCAGTTTGAATGCCACCCCCGCGCCGCACAGGTATTTGCAAGGATAGTCGCATCCATCTTGATTGGGATTGACGACGGCAAGCGCCTGCGGCACGCCGTCGTTGCCGGGCAGGTGATGATCGGTGACGATCAGGTCGACGCCGGTGCGGCGCGCGGTGTCGGCGGCGGCGAATGCGCGGATGCCAGTATCGACACTGATGATCAGTCGCACACCATCGGCCGCGGCGCGTTCGATCACCTCATCGCGCATGCCGTAGCCTTCGCGGATGCGATGCGGCACGTGAAAATCGGCCGAGCCTCCCGAAAGTTCGATGGCCGTCTTGAGGATGACGATGGCGGTGGTGCCGTCGACGTCGTAGTCCCCGTAGATCAGAACTTTCTCTTTGCGCTCAACGGCGGCTTCCAGGCGATCCAGCGCGGACTTCATTCCACTCATCTGGAGCGGATCGTGAAGATGGGACAGTTGGGGCGAAAGAAAACGTGCCGCGGCCTCTGGTTCCTCGATGCCGCGCCGGACGAGCAGATCGGCGAGGACGGGCAGCGCGTGAGCCGGAACTTTCAGATTCAGATCGCCGAGCGCGGCGGCGAGCACGCGCGCCTTCGGAGCATTCGCGGGCTTTGAGATCCATCGCATGGGCGCCCTTTCGGGAAGGAACCAGATTACCAGCATGTGGCGCCGATCCGAGATTGCTGATGGAGCGCCGGGCGTCCCCGCCCGGCTGGACGGGCGAGACGCCCGTCCCTCCACCGTACGATCCATCGCGCTTGCGCCATTCAAGAACAACACCAATCCTGCCGATGTAAGCAATTCGGGGAGAACCTGGAGTGCTTTCCCCGTGTGCCGCGAGCGTTTGCGGCATTTGAGCACACGACGCCCAGGTCGCGGGAATGTGATGACTCTAGCCATAGGCACATGCAAAGCGGCAGATCCGATGGAACTACGGTGGGCCCCGGACAGTCTTCCGCCGTTCCCGGCAATCGCGCTGAAGGCGCTGAACCTGATGGCGGGCACGGACACGTCCTTGCTTGAACTCTGCAACCTCATCCGCTCCGACCCCGCATTTTCGACTGCGGTTCTCAGGATCGCCAACTCTCCTCTGGTTGCTTTCTCCAAGAACATCACCAGCGTGCTACAGGCATCGATGCTGCTCGGCTTCCGGCGCCTGAAGAGCGTAGTAATCACAGTTGGTCTGAAGGCGTATCTCCAGGGCTCGTTCACGCCGGTGCTGCAGTCGTGTTGGCGTCATAGCGTCGCCTGCGCGACGATCGCCGAGCGAAGCGCAAAGTGGAGCTCGTTCGATAAGGATTTCGCCTACACAGCGGGGGTTCTGCATGACATCGGCAGGGTCGCTCTGGCCACGGCCATGCCCCAGGCCTATGCTCGCGTCGTCGAGCGCGGGGCGGACCAATCCCAGGATGTTCTCCAGAGCGAGCAGGAGTTGTGCGGAATCGATCACTGCCAGGCAGGACGTGCGCTGGTGACCGCCTGGAATCTTCCCGAGGCTTTCCTGGAAATCACTTCGTGCCACCACGACCCGGAGACAGACGCGCGGGACGCGGCTTCCTTGGTGCGGTCGAGTTGCATGCTGGCGGATGCGCTCGGCTTCACGGTGGTCAAGTATCGTTCTCCACGCAGCTACGCGGAGATTCTCGCCGAGTTCCCCGAGCCATCGCGCAACCGCTTCCCCGTCGATGCCAACGGACTCGCCTCCGAGATCGCAAACGAGATAACTCTGATCGAGTCGGTGTAGGCGACGACCGCACCCGTTGCTCGGCTCACTTCTGCAATCTAACTTCTGACTTCTGCAATGCGGATTTACCGCTCCTCGTCCTGATCCGGTTCGTCGATCATGAAGCCG
>DASWBC010000566.1:0-9258 GCA_036390815.1 Gemmatimonadaceae bacterium | reverse complement strand
GAACTCACTATCTCTGCCGGTCAGTCGGGCGAGGGGTTCCTCACCGGCGCTACGCTCGCTTGGTCGGAGTCCCTGACTACGCTCCCTCGCTCTGCTCGGTCGCGGGTCTCCTCCTCGCGCTCGTTTGCAGCGGCCTACGAGGACACTCTCACCTCCCTCCCAAGCGGAGATCTCGTTGATCGCATAGCCCGTGTCAGCGAATCGGACTCCAAATGCGCGCACACGTCCGACGCGCGCGCCGGCCTCGCGCGCTAACGCGCGGAACCCGCGAGACTAGAACCCGCTGTGCTGACCAGGTGCAAAGATCCAGAGGCTACGATGCACGGTCTACGCGCGTGGCGTTGTTCGAGCCGGGCATAGGGCGACGAAAGAGCATGCGCGGCGTACGAACAAAATCCTCTAGGGCTCGAACGCTTTCTTCTCCGACAGCAGCCTGGTGGTGAATCGCTGGCCTTCGCTGATGCGCTCGATCTCGATCGCGGTGGACTCGACGATCTGCTCGACTCGCGCTAGTCGCGCCAAGAGCTCCGGATCCCTGCCCGAGCCAAGCGTCTCTCTCTGACCTCTGCTCTTTCCAAAGAAATAGGCACCCGCAAAGGCGCCCGCGAGCACACCAACGCCCGAGAGAACTCCGATGAGCGCGATGAAAATTCCAATGTCACCGGGTCCCATTCGATTCTCCTGCGAGATTGGTTGGGGGATTCCATGCCGTACGGGGCCAGCCGCGCGCGAGTTCCAGTCGCACGCGCCCATTTACTGCGAGATGTAAATCCGACCCTTCCAGCTCACGCGCCGCCCGCGAATTACCGCGGTCAGGAAGATGTAGAGGAGCACGAGGGCACCGAGCGGATACGCCAACGCATATAAAGGGTTGTCCCGCACGGTAACGTAGACCACGATCCACCAACCCAGCGTCGCCGCCACCGAGATAGCCGCCCACAGGAGCAGGGTGCCGCCCGTCGCGAATCCGGCCGCCGCCAGTACAAGCGCCAGTACAGGCAGCAGCTCCATCAACGGTGGCATCAACAGGAAGAGCGGGAAAAGCGTCCGGCCAACTTTCCCGAATGGCACCGAATCGAGTCCGCCGGCGAAGACGTTCTTCTGCCAGCCTCCGATTATCTCCCGCAGGGACGCGTACATGCGGGTCGATAGCTGGTCCACGCCGAGCACTACCACGACTCTCTTGCGCGCGGCGAAAAATGCCTGCGCCAGCATCATGTCCTCCGCGACCGACGTGCGCACGCTCGCGTGCCCGCCGATCGCGTTGTAGCTGTCGTGCGTGACGAAGATGCATTGGCCGTTGGCGATCTTGTCGCGCACGTTGGTCGCCTGGGTAACCGACTCAGTGCCGCCGTAGCGCATCGCGAGAATCGTAAAGATCTGCGGCTGGATCACCTTCTCCCAGAATCCACCGAGCTCTTGGCGACCGGCGACGGAGAAAAGTTGTGCTCTGGTGCGGCGCATGGCGTTCATCGAGCGCGTCACGAGATCCGGGCCGTGCACCGTGTCGGCGTCGGTGAACTGGAGCACGCTGCCGCGCGCGACTCGCGCGCCGGTCGCACACGCCCACTGCTTGCCGAACCAGCCGTCCGGCAGTGGCGGCGATTTGATGAAGCGCGCGCGCGGATCACGCTGGGCCGCGTCGCGCGCGATCTGCGCCGTTCCATCCGTCGAGCTGTCGTCCACGACGATGAGCTCGAGATTGGGGTACGTCGTCGAGAGAATCGAGGTCACGCAACGCGCGATGTTGTGCGCTTCGTTGCGCGCGGGAACGATCACCGACACGAGCGGCGGATTCTCGAGAGCGACCTCGCTCTCCTCGTCCAGGGAGTGCGAGTGGCGCAGCCGGAGATACGTCACGACCGGTGGAATGATCCACGGCAGCGACCAGAGAAAGGCGGCGGGATATTGCATCAATAAAAAAACGGGGCGCCGCGCGACCGCGACGCCCCGCTCGATAGGGGAGAGTTAACGACCTCCGCCGCCCCCGCCTCCGGGCGGACGGCCACCGCCACCGCCTCCTCCCATCCCGCCACCACCGCTGCCCGGCGCACCGCCACCACCGGGTTTACCCCCACCGCCGCCACCACCTTGACCGCCGCCGCCGGGTGGGCGTCCACCACCACCGCCGCCCTGGCCTCCACCACCCTGGCCGCCGCCACCACCTCCGGGTTTACCGCCGCCACCACCGCCACCGCCGGGCTTGCCTCCGCCACCGCCGCCTTGTCCGCCACCGGGGCCACCACCGCCACCGCCCTTCGCACCGAACTTCTCTTCCGAACCAGCCATTCTTGTACCCTCCGGAGTGTTTGTTCCTGGCAGCGAAAAAAGCAATGCATGTGCCATATTAGAACATGCAATCAGCAAACTCACTGCGTAATTCGCGCCACAAATGTTGAATTCGTGCCAGTAAAACATTTCCGTCGAGTGAAACCGCTCGAGTCAGGCGCGCGCATCGCGCTCATTGCTCCAGCCGGTCCACTGCAAAAACCTGAAGAGCTTGCGCGCGCCCAGAAAAACGCGCGCACCTTCGGTTGGGAGCCGATCGTCGCGCTTCATGCGACAGATCGGACCGGGTATCTGGCGGGCCACGACCGTGACAGACTGAACGACATCAACGTCGCGCTGCGGGATCCCAACATCGACGGGATCTGGTGCCTGCGCGGTGGCTACGGAATGATACGCATCCTGGCTGGCGTCGATTACGATGCGTTGTCGCGCACACCCAAAGCGATCATCGGATACTCCGACATCACGGCGCTCCACGCCGCGGTGCAGCGAAAATGCAGACTCGTCACGTACCACGGACCGACAGCGCGGGAGCCGCTCAGCGAGCTCTCGCGCGATTCGTTTGAGCGCGCTGTCATCAAGCAAACCGATTCCTGCGGCACTGCGCCAGAAGCGCGCGAGATCAATGCCGGCACCGCGGAGGGGAGACTGGTCGGCGGCAATCTCGCCGTCCTCGCGTCACTCTGTGGCACGCCTTTCATTCCGGATCTAAGCGACGGCATTCTCATCCTCGAGGACATCAACGAGCCCGTGTACCGCATCGATCGGATGCTCCAACAGCTCAGACTGTCGGGTGCGTTGACCGGGTGCAAGGCGATCGTGTTCGGCGAATGCTTCAAATGCCCCGACGACGCCGGTGGTGGCGGCCGCGCGTTCGACGAAGTGCTGGGCGAGACCGCGCACGCACTCGGCGTCCCGTGCATGGCGGGGATTCCGGTCGGACACATCGACGCGCAGTGGACGATTCCGCTCGGCGCTACGGGGACGCTCGATACGAAGACGCGCAGGCTCACCGTAACATCCTACACATCCTGACTCCCACATGGCTCCCAAGACCGCACAGGAATTGATCGACGAAGCGAAGCAGCAAGTCAAAGAGGTGACACCGGAACAGGTGCGCGACATGCAGGCGCGCAACGAGCGCGTCGTTTACCTCGACGTGAGAGAGCCGAATGAATGGAATCTCGGACGGCTGCCGCACGCGATTCACCTGCCGCGCGGACATCTCGAGGCGAAGGTGGAGGGCATCATCGACCGGAAGCAACGGGTCGTGATTTACTGCGCCCGCGGAAACCGCTCGGCGCTCGCCGCGCTCACGATGAAGCGGATGGGATACGAAGACGTCGCGTCGATGGCGCGCGGAATTCAGGGATGGGCCGACATCAATGGTGAGATCGAGGGATGACCAGCGCGGCTGTGATAAAACCCGAGACGTTCGAGATCCCGTGCCGGGATGGACTTTCCATCCGCGGCGAGGCCTATCCGGCGGAAGAATCTCTCGGCTCCATCATCATATGTCACGGCTTCAAGGGATTCGCGCACTGGGCGTTCTTCCCGTACCTCGCGCGCACGCTGGCGCAGGACGGACTCACCGCGATCACGTTCGATTTTTCGGGGAGCGGGATCGGCGCCGATCGCGAGTCGTTCACGCAGGCCGAGGCGTTCGCGGGAAACACGTTCTCGCGGGAGCTGGAGGATCTCGAGCTCATCGAGGAGTACGCGCGGAGGAAGAAGTGGATCAATGGAAAATTCGGCATCTTCGGCCATTCGCGCGGCGGCGGAGTAGCGATCCTGTACGCGGCATCGGAGGCAGCGAACGTCAATTCGCTCGTGACCTGGGCCGCCATCTCCTATGCGAACCGCTGGACCCCGGAGGATGTGATCACGTGGCGGAAGCGCGGCTACACGGAGATCACAAACTCACGCACCGGTCAGGTGATGCGTCTCGAGACGGATTTGCTCGACGATGTCGAGCTGAACGGAAAGACGAAGCTCAACATCCAGAACGGGGCGGGGAAAATCAAAGCTCCGTGGCTGATCATTCATGGGACCGGCGACGAGACGGTGCCCAGCACGGAGGCCGAGCATCTTCACTCGTTGTCGAAGGGAATGAGCACACTGCGACTGATCGAGGGAGCGAATCACGGCTTCAGCGCAACGCATCCTCTTGGCGAAGTCCCACCGGTTCTGGAGAAGGTCGTGCTGGAGACGGCAAAGTTCTTCGTCCGGAACGCGATCACGAAGTGACGTGAGAGAAGGCGGCGAAGAGAGATTTGCGCATCTCCTTGCCCAGCCGAGCGTCACTAAAATCCGCTCGGCGCTCGCTTCTCACAGTCCTGTCGCGGCCAAGGACGAAGTGGGAGTGCGCAAGGCGGCGGTCGCGCTGATCTTTCGCCTCGGGCAGGGTGACGCGCTCGAGCTGCTGTTCATCAAGCGCGCGGACTATGAGGGCGATCCCTGGAGCGGCCAGATCGCCCTTCCCGGCGGACGAGCAGAACAGGGGGATGCATCGCTCGCCGAGACGGCGATGAGGGAGACGCGCGAGGAAACGGGGATCGATCTGGCGCGCGAAGGCATGATCATCGGGACTCTCGACGATCTACGCCCACAGTCAATCAGGCTTCCGGCGATCATTGTGCGCCCCTACCTGGCGCTACTCGACCGTGACGAGCCTCTCCATCTCAGTAACGAGGTCGCGCTGGCGTTCTGGCTTCCTTTCGCGGCACTCACGCGCACCGAATCGTGGCATGAGGACTCCGTGTTCGCTCGTGGAATTCAGATCAACGCACGCGTCTTTCGTCACGAAGAGCACGTCATTTGGGGAATGACCGAGCGAATACTCGCCCAGCTTCTGGCAATGCTTGCCTGATCCGGCCGGTTAATCCTTTGCGGGCTCCGCGGCAACGCCGGGCGGCAGCCCTGCCGGTGGCTGCTTGAGCTGAAGAATGGGCGCCTCGTGGATGATCTGTCCGCCGAGGTAGGATGTGTACGCCACGATCCCAGCGGCGGCCAGGGCCCCGACAAATACGCCAGCACGCATCCAGCCGGGAATCAGATCGGCGGGCCGCTTGAGAGATCGCCACCACGAGTATGCCGCGAACGCACCGGCGATGAGGATCACCCATAGTGCGATGGTTGCGAATTTGTCGTGGGCGTCGATCGTGCCCGGGTGAATGTACCACGGGTCGTTCAGAGCGTCATCGGCCTGGCCCCCAGTGAAGAAAACCGGATAGACGAAAACTCCCGCTGCAGTGAGGGCGCCCATCGCCGTGAGCCAAAGGCCCCTTCGTCCGAGCAACAGTGCCAGAATGCTCACCGCGAGCGCGGAGATACTGAGTACGACCGGAAAGTGATTGATCAGGAGATGAGCGTATGGCCAGGACAACATGGTTTCGTGCTCTCGTCGATGCGGTGGAATTGGGGGATCAACTCTCAGTGAATTCTACGGATGACCGGAAACAGTTGCTGTCGGCGACTGCGCGAACGGCGTCTCCTGTGGGGTGAATATCACCAAAACGAAGTGCGAACTACTATTGTGCAAAAAGTTAGGACATACTAACTTATTTCATAGTTTCTCAATAATTCCGGAGCCCATCTTTGGCGACCCAGCTCGACCAGACACCTCGCCGGCCGAAACACGAGCCGCCGATTCCGACACCGCCCGGGTGGCGACGAGCGCGCACGACTCCCTCGCTGGTCGAGGTCTATCGAACGGTTCCAGTGGCCGGCAAGGGTTGGTGGCGCAAGATCCTCGCATTCGCCGGGCCGGGATACCTCGTGGCCGTCGGTTACATGGATCCGGGGAACTGGGCGACCGATCTCGCCGGTGGAGCGCAGTTCGGCTACACGCTCCTAACAGTCATTCTCGCGTCGAACCTGATGGCGATCCTGCTCCAGGGACTCGCATCGAAGCTCGGCATCGTCACCGGGCGTGATCTCGCTCAGGCCTGTCGCGACCACTACTCCAAGCCGGCTGGTTTTCTCCTCTGGATAGGCTGCGAGATAGCGATCGCCGCGTGCGATCTCGCCGAAGTGATCGGAACCGCGATCGCGCTCAATCTGATCTTTCACATTCCAATCGCTTACGGGGTCGTCGTCACTGCGCTCGACGTTCTGATCGTCCTGTATCTGCAGAACAAGGGATTCAGGTTGCTCGAGGCGCTGGTCATTGCCCTGATCGCAACCGTGGGCGCGTGCTTCCTGTTCGAGATCATTCTCTCACAGCCACCGTTCGGGGCCGTCATGAGGGGATTCATTCCTTCGGCGGAAGTCGTCAGCAATCCGGCCATGCTTTACATCGCCGTGGGTATACTTGGCGCGACGGTGATGCCGCACAACCTGTATCTGCACTCCTCGATCGTGCAGACGAGGCAATACGACGAGACGCCCGAGGGCAAGCGCGAGGCCGTGCGCTTCGCCTTCATCGATTCCACACTTGCTCTCTCCTTCGCGCTTTTCATCAATGCCGCCATTCTCATCATCGCGGCGGCGACCTTCCACACTTCCGGTCACTCCGCCGTTGGAGAGATCCAGGACGCCTACAAGCTGCTAACACCCCTGCTCGGCGCTGGCGCCGGCACCGTGTTCGCGCTGGCGCTCCTCGCGTCGGGGCAGAACTCCACCCTCACGGGCACGCTCGCCGGCCAGATAGTGATGGAGGGTTTTCTCAATATCCGATTGCGGCCGTGGCTGAGGCGTCTCATCACCCGGGCCATCGCGATCGTCCCCGCAGCGATCGTGGCGGTCATTTACGGCGAGAGCGGCACGGCGAAGCTGCTGATTCTGAGCCAGGTCGTTCTCAGCATGCAGCTGCCGTTTGCCGTCGTGCCTCTCGTGATGTTCACGTCGGACAAGGTGAAGATGGGCGCGCTCGTCAACCCGGCTTGGCTCAAGGTGCTCGCCTATGCTGTTGCGCTAATCATCGGCGGTCTCAACATTTGGCTGCTGTTCCAATTCTTCGGTGGATTGGTGAGTTGATGTACGAGCGCATACTCGTCCCAGTCGAACACACTGTCTACGACGATGTGATCCTGGCGCACGTGCGAAAGCTGGCGCGCGCATGTGGCAACCCCTCGATCGTGCTGATCCACGTCGCCGACGGCTGGGCGGCGCGCAGCATCAACGAGCTCGACCTCCGCGAGTCGGAAGAGATGAAGAGCGACCGCGAGTACATCGAGGCGATCGCCGATTCTCTCGAGAAGGATGGATTCGAGGCCGAGGCGATTCTCGCGGGCGGTGATCCGGCGAAGGAGATCGCGGACTGCGCGAAGCGTGAGAATTGCGACCTCATCGCGATGGCCACGCACGGACACCGCGGGCTCTCCGACGTCATTCGTGGCAGCGTGGCGAGCGAGCTCCGTCACATCTCGATGGTGCCGGTGCTGATGGTGCGCGGGAATCCTGGCTTGAGTCCGTCGACGCCACGGCCGGCAACGTGAGCGCCGCGCGCGAGGAATCGAGGGTGCCGGGGCGGGAGCCGCTCACGGCGCCGGTCGAGGATTACCTCAAGGCGATCTACACCATCGGCAAGGGCAGCGGCGCGGCCGCGACCAATGAGATTGCGCAGCGTCTGGCACTCGCGCCCGCGTCGGTGAGCGGAATGGTTCGTCGCCTTGCAGACCAGGGATTGCTGGCCTATGAGCGCTATCACGGCGTGAAACTCACGGAGAGCGGCCGCCGCGCCGCGCTCCGCACGCTGCGGCGTCATCGCGTGATCGAGGCATATCTGGCCGAGGCGCTCGGGTACCCGTGGGATCGCGTGCACGAGGAGGCGGAGAGACTCGAGCACGCCGCGTCCGACGAGCTGGTGGACCGCATGGCGGCGACGATTGGCGAGCCGGAAGTCGATCCGCACGGCGCGCCGATTCCCACGAAGGATGGCTCGGTAGATGAGACGGTGTACACGTCACTCGCGGACCTCGCCGTAGGAGCATCGGGAGTTGTCGTGCGCGTCGCTGATGAGGATCCGGAGATGCTGAGATATCTGGGTGAGCTGTCGATCCTGCCAGGCAAGCGGATTACGGTCAAGTCGCGCGCGCCCTATGATGGACCGATCACGCTCGGTTCGGGACGACAGGAGATGTCCATCGGGCCCGCGCTGGCGGCGCACGTGCTCGTCGCTCCGCTTGCAGACAGGGCTGGGAAGCGCGGCTAGCTTTCGGGCGTGTTGCTCGCCGTCCTGCTCGCGTCACTCCTCGTACAAGGCTCAGCCTCGGCTAGTCGCGCCCGCGCGCCCGCGCCCGCAGCGGCGATAGAGCGACGTACCATCGCGGTCGACGAGGCGTTCGCGGCGCGAGCGCATCTCAAGATCGGCGACCTGGTCTCGGTCTCTCCCCGTCCCGGAGCGATTGGGGATACGGTGATCGTCGGCGCAATCGTGCGACGTGGAGCAGACCCGTCCGAAGTGGCGCGCGGAGATCTGCGGGTCAGGATGCATCTCGATCAGCTGCAGACAATTGCAGGTTACGGCGATCGCGTCGATCGATTCGCGATCGCGACAACGCCAATGGCTGACATTCCGCGCCTGATCGATCGCATCAATCGCGTCGCCTTCGGCTTCAAGGCCTATCGTTCGCGCGACATTGCCGTCGAGACATCGCGCACTTTTCAGGTGGTCAGCCGCTTCCACCGCGCGATCGGGATCATCACCATCGTCGCGAGCTCGGTATTTCTGCTTTGCATCATGGTACTAAAAGTCGAGGAGCGGAGAAGGGATATCGCGGCGCTCCGGTTGATGGGAATCTCCCGCGCGACGGTGGTACGCGCGATCGTGCTGGAAGCCGCCGTGGTGGCGGTGCTCGGGAGCGCGCTGGGTGTGGTGCTCGGCTGGGCGGTGTCGCTGTTCGTGAACTGGCACTACCAGGCACTGTATCGGACGCCGCTCGAGTTCTCGATGGTCACCCCACCGACTGTTGTTTTCGCCGTATCGCTCTCGCTCGCGCTCGGGATCGCGGCAGGCGTCGTGGCATC
>DASWBC010000565.1:0-5569 GCA_036390815.1 Gemmatimonadaceae bacterium | reverse complement strand
AAAGATGCGCCGGAACCCACTCGGCCGTCTGAGCGACGAAAGATACGTTCGTGGTTCCAAGCGTCGTCGTCAGCGGATTCAGCGGCGGAAGGAAGCTCCCGAACGGCTGAGTGTTCGTCTTGAATCCCTGTGGCGTCGTGGGGGACGTCTGCTTCTTCGTCAACCCGTAGATGCTGTTGTCGAGGAGCATCGCCACCATGTGAATGTTGTAGCGTATGGCGTGGATCCAGTGCGCGGCACCAATGGGGCAGCAGTCTCCGTCTCCCATCACTACGAACACATCGAGATCCGGGCGATGCAGCTTCACTCCGGTCGCGACGGGCAGCGCACGCCCATGCAATCCGTGAAAGCCGTATGTCTTGAGATAGTGGGGGAATCGGCTGGAGCATCCGATCCCCGACACGAACACCGTCTGCTCGGGCTTCAGTTGCTCGGCGACGAGAAGCTTCTCGACAGCGGTGAGAATCGAGTGGTCCCCGCAGCCGGGGCACCAGCGGGCCGTTGCTCCCTCGTAGTCGCCGAGCGCGAACTCACGCTCATCGTCGTCGAGCAGCGGCAGAATGGCGCAGTGTGTCATGGCCGGTCCCCGTTCAGAGAGAGTACCGCGTCGCGTATTGCCTTGTGAATGAAGCCCGGCCGCAGCGACTCGCCCGGCACGCGCGTCCAGCAATCCACATCGCACAGCGTCTGCGCGCGAAGCAGCATCGCCAGTTGTCCCCGGCGCCTGTTCTCTTCGGTGATGAATGGATCGCCGAGCTGATCGCTGTAGTTGATCTCGACCGTCATCACCTTCCTGAATCGCGAGAAGATCTCCTTGAGTCCAGGTTGCAGGGGCGACAGGAATGTCAGATGGATCGAGGATGCGCGAATGCCCTCCGCGCGGGCCCTCTCGACACCTTCCTCGATGGCGCCCTTCGTGCTGCCCCAGCCGACGACGAGTAAGTCGCCATCCTGGTCGCCGTTGACGGCGGGCCGGAGCAGCGTTTGTTGAAGGACCGCCAGTTTGCGGCTTCGCATCGCCGTTGCGTGCTGATGCACGCCGGCGCCGTACGCGACTTTGCTTCCTTCGTCGTGCGAGAGCCCAGTGACCGTGAACATTCCCTCGGGTTGCCCAGGTATCGAACGCGGCGACGTACCCATCCGCAGATCCCACTCGTAGGGACGCTGTCCCTTCTTCACCGGCCCGAGGTCCAACTCGGGAGCGAGCCACTCCTTCTTCGGCTGCGGGCGCGGGAAAGGTTGAACGCCCGTCGAAAGGTTCGCGTCGGAGAGAATGATCACCACAGTGCGGAAGGTTTCGGCGATCTGCCGCGCGGTGATCACAGCATGGAAGCATTCCTCGATCGTCGCCGGTGCGATCACGACGCGCGGGGCGTCGCCGGGCTCCGCGAACAGCGCGGCGAGGAGATCCGACTGTTCGACCTTGGTCGGCAGGCCGGTACTCGGCCCGCCGCGCTGCACGTCGATTATCACGAGCGGAATCTCGGTCATGACGGCGAGGCCGATGAACTCCGTCTTCAGCGCGAAACCCGGCCCCGACGTGATCGTGAACGCGACTTTGCCCGAGTACGACGCACCGACAGCCGCGCCGACGGCCGCGATCTCATCCTCCGCCTGATGCAGAATTCCGCCGAACTTCGAAAAAACTTCAGCCAGATAGTGCGAGACCGAAGTTGCCGGCGTGATGGGATACATCGCGCAGAACTCCATTCCCGACGCCAGCGCGCCCATGCCGAGAGCCTCGTTGCCATTCATCACGACGAGGGCTTCGGTCGGAGGATTGGTTGGAACTTCAATCCGGAAGTCCAGATTGGCTGCTGCCCATGCGATGCCGAGCCGCAAGAGCCCGATGTTCCTCTGATAGACCTCTTCGGATTTCTTGCGGAATGCGTACGCGATCTGCTCTTCGATTCGCTCCAGGCTGCGGTCGTAGATGTACGCCAGCAGTCCCAGCGCGAACATGTTCTTTCCCTTCCTCGGATTCTCGTCGATGGTGAGGCACTGCTCCTCCATCGGAACTTCGATGATCCGGTACGACTGCGTAGCGAGCTCGGCGCGGGCCTTGTCCCACGCGGCGCGGATGTCGGGATTGCTGTGTGAGGCCCAGGAATTTTCCAGCAGAACTATCGCGTCACTGGCGAGCGCGCCGAGTTTGTGGCGGCCGAGCAGGACTTGCTCGTTGAAGGCGACGACGAGGTTGGTCTCGTCGCCCCAGTTGGTAATGGGTCCGGTGCCGAAGCGGATGCGGTTCCCGCTCGCGCCCTCGGCGGTTCGCGGAGGCGGCTGAATCTCGGCCGGGATGATCTCCACGGTCCAGACTCCGTTGCCCATCTTGGCGGAGACTGCTCCGAAGATCTGGCCGCACTTCTGTGCGCCCTCTCCGGCGTCGGAGACTATCTCTAGAGTATGCTCCGGCCGTTTCAGGACGGTCGGTGCAATGCGAAGCTCTGGACCGACGGGTATGGCGACAGCGGTCATTGGCGTAAACACCTCTTCTCGGGAAAAGAGCCGATACTGCAATTCTCCCCCTCAGGGTCAAAGTGTCAGTCAGTATTAAGGGGGCGACTTTGTAGGGGATTCCCTTGGATAAAGGCGGTATTCGCCGGAGGTCTGGAGCGAGCTCTGGTGGTAAGGTGGTGCTGATTTTTCAAACTGGCCCGCCCCTGCTGCTGTCCCATAGTCAGGAGGCCCACCGTGTTCACTTCTTATCTCGCTGTAACGCTAATCATGACGTTGCAAACTCAATCGCCCACGATTGACACGACCGTGGCGTTCCGTCCGACGCGCTACGATCTGAATATGAAGATCGATATTCCGAATAAGGAGCTTGTCGCGAGCGCTCGGATCACGATCACCAACGCGACGCTCGCTCCGGTCAGCAGCGGATCCTTCCTCCTCTACCGTCTGATGCGAGCGAGCGACGTGCGCGATGGGGCAGGAAGGCGGCTCGCGTTCACACAGACTGTAGTCGAGTTCGAGGACCACGCGACACTTCAGGCGCGGCAGGTGAACGTCACGCTTCCGAGACCGCTGGCACCAGGCCAGTCCACCGTCGTCCAGATCGATTATCGCGGGGCCCTGGTCGGGTACGCCGAGACAGGGATGAGCTACGTTCGTGACCGTATCGACAGTGCCTACACGCTCCTGCGGCTCGACGCGTTCGCGTACCCTGTTCCCGGAGTGCCGTCACATCGCGTGAACCGCCGGGCCGGGCTTCCCGCCTACGATTATGATGCTCGCGTCACGGTTCCGGAGGGATTTGCCGTTGCGAACGGAGGGCAGCTGGTAGGCACAACGTCGGATTCCGGCTGGACGACGTTCGAATACCGGAACTTCAAACCGGCGTGGCGGATGGACTTCGCCGTCGCGCGCTTCGGCGTAAAGCAGGGTGGGCCCGTGCGCATCTTCTATCTGCCTGAGGATTCGGCGGGAGGAGCGCGCCTGTTCGACGTGATGAACCGAACGCTCGATACCTACACCCGGTGGTTCGGCCCGCTGCGATCGGCATCTCAGTTCAGTCTCATCGAAATTCCCGATGGCTGGGGCTCGCAGGCCGACGTCACGAGCATCCTGCAGTCCGCTGCGGCATTCAAGGATCCCAAGCGGCAGTATGAGTTGTACCACGAGCTGTCTCACCTCTGGAATGTGACGGCTACTGACCTGCCGCCGCCGCGATGGAATGAAGGGCTGGCTACGTTTCTCGAGGACGTCACGACCGATTCACTGGAGCGCCGCGTGACGACGGATTCGTCCGCCGATCGAATGGCCGAACGGCTAGCCGGCATCGTGAAGAAGAATGACCGGCTGACTAAAGTCCGAATGGCGGATTACGGCCGGATGCAAATGACAGACTACTCGTATAGCGTAGGCGCGCTGATGTTCTACACGATGTATCGCTTGATGGGACACCAGGCTTTCACGCATCTCATCGGTGCTTACTATCAGCGCTATGAAGTCGGCGGTGGAAGCAGCGATGATTTTGTGCGCCTTGCCAAATCGCTGAGCCCTGTTTCGCTGGACCAGGTCTTCCGCGACTGGCTGTACTCCACTCACTGGACCGAGGTAGTCGCCAGTACACCGGGGCATGCGTTGCCGGACCGCTATCGAGCAACCGCTGGCCAGAAGTAGGCAGCAATGCTAGTCCGTCCCGGCTACCGCCCGGGACGCGTGGTCCGACGCGTCACTGGCTTACAACCGACAGCGCAATGGCGCCGTAGGCATGGCGCCCGGGCTCGGTGCTGTACTCGCGGCTCTGCGAAACGTATCGATACTCCGCGACGAATTGGCGAAAACGCCACCCGACTCCTCCGGAAGCTTCGCCGACCCACGGGAGTCGTGCCGCTCCGGAGCAGCAGAACGGCAACTGCGGTCACGACGCCATTGCGGTGCAACGAGATCCACACAAGTACGTCTACAGCTCGATACGAGTGAGAAGCAGATCGTGCGCCCACTGATCGCCAAACCCGTTCTGTCGCAGCACCGTCGCGATCTGGCCCCAGTGACGAATGTCGTGCAGGAAGATGTTCGACGCGATTTTGTGCTTGCTGGCCGAGACCGTGCCGGCCGTGAGAGTCTGAAACGTCAGAACGCGCTCGAGCTCCTTCTCCGGTGCCGTCGTGAGAAAATGCACCAGCTGGCCACGAGCATCATCGCCGAGCTCGAACACTTCGTCTATCGAAGTCTCCTGGAATTCCTCCCAGGCCGTCACATCCTGATCCAGCAGTCGTTGCGTGTAGCGCAGCTCGACCGCGAAAATGTGCAGCACCACTCGGCCGACCGTCGCCATCCGGCCGGTGGCAAATGGAACCGCCCACGCGTTTGGATGCTCGACGAACCAGTCGCGCCAGCGGCGGTGCTCCCCTGATGTCAGTTCGAGGAGCGTTTTGTAGCTGAGCGCGCAGCGGTCGATGGCGGTCACACTCTCAGGTGGTCGGGGCGCCAGCTCCGAATGGCGCGCTTGATGTCGGCCCGAGTCTTGAGCTCCCCACCGAGCACCCGCCGTGTCAGCTCGGGTACTTCATCGTCGGGCGCGAATCGGAGTCCAATGAACTGATCGGCCGTCAATTCGCCAATGCGACCGCGCAAATCGGCTGGCAGAAGACGCTCGAAGCGGACCCGCTCTTCGAGACGTATGATGCGATCCTGCGCGCGGAGTGGCATGTTCCGCGAGAGGACGATTCCAATGAGCAGTGCGAGCGCCACCAGGACCGCCCACCCACTGGCGACTCTCGGGTCGCGGACGAAATTCACCACAACGAGGACCACGTTGATGAGCAATACGGGAAGCGTGAAGAAATGGAACGCTGGAATCCACCGACGGTGAGTGTCGAGCGTTTGCGTCTGATCTGCCATCGTGGCTCCTTGTTGTGTGATCGAGCATCAACCGGCGGAACTTAGCGGTCGCCCAGAATTGTGCGAGCATGATATATCGCTCTCGATCGAGGAAACCGCCCAGCCGCTCCTATCCCCTGGCAACCTGCGATTCAGCGTCGCGAGCGTATCGCTTGAGCCTGGTAATCATCGCGTTCAGGCCCGGTTCCCGTGCCGCTAGTCCAATGCGTTCCATCAA
>DASWBC010000564.1:0-7394 GCA_036390815.1 Gemmatimonadaceae bacterium | reverse complement strand
CGTGCCCTGTCTTTTTTTCTGGGCCTTCCTGCCCATCGGCATTTTCATGGGCGTTTGCGTCGTGGCCTTTTTGTTGACCGTGTCCTGCGCCGTACCTTGGGCGAGCAAAAGCCCCTCGGTGGTCATCAATGAGAGAGCGACCGCCAAACCACAGGCGTATGCAATTGAGCGTGATAAGAACACTTTTCCATCCGGAGGTGAGCGAATAGCCGTCGTTGTGAGCGTTCAGACGGAGACGAGGTTCGCGCGCGGATTGATCGCGTCGCGAATCAGAGTACCAGCAGGCGCTCTATGCCTTCGGAGGTGGAGGCTCGGGGGCCGCTATGCGGCTGAGAGGTTCGAAGGGCGGGATATTGAGCGCAACTTCACGCGCGATTGGCAAATCGGCCAACGAGGTGATTGTGCCCGAAAGAAACGTTGTGCCGCACGAGGAAATCGCGACGCAGCATGGAATCGCTGAGGATCCACAGGGCGCGGGTTGCCCATTCCTTCCTGACGGTGGTTCGGGGTGAATGGCATCATGGGCCGCCATCCCCATGCTTGAATCGTGCGATACGGCGTGCCGCGAATGGTCGTTGCAAGGCGAATCGACGGTCCCTACCGTGAGATAGAGAGCGCAAAGTCCGGTCACGATTCCAATAAAACGCCGCACGAGTGGTCGAGTTCTTTCGGTTAGGAGACTGATCGCGGTTTGTCTACGGGAGGATCTCGACGCAAGTTCCACTCCCCATCGGTTACTGGCGAAAACGACCGCCCAGCTCAACGCTACCGACACCGTTTGGCGCGGCGCGCGCGATGCGGCCGAGTGCGGCGATAAGAGTCAGCTCGGTTTCAGGAACCCATTCGACGAGGTCACGAACGGTCCTTTGAAACCAATCCCGATCGACGGCTCCGCGCTCGAGCGCCCGCGCGCGTTCGAGCTTGAGCGCTTCCTCCAGCTTTTCGAGCAAAGGCGCCGCCGGCTCTCCGGCGATCGACTTCATTCCGGTCCTGATGCACTTCCGCGATTGCGCGATCGCGGCATCAAAGGCGGATTCAAGCTCAGCAGTGGTGGCCAACTCTCGCCTCGGACGTAAAATCGTGGAAACGGTTGTGTAAGTAAGTGACTACTTGCATTTCTTGGTCGCCGTTTTTAGTTTCCCTGCCCATGAATCACCGAGACGCAATCCTCGCCGCCGCTGCCGGTGTCTTCGCACAGCATGGTTTCCGCGGTTCCACCACCCGTCGCATTGCGGATGCCGCGGGAGTAAACGAGATCACGATCTTCCGCCAATTCGGGTCCAAGGAAGCACTCATTCGCGCCGCGATGCAACACCTGACACAGTCGGCCGGCCTCGCCACGCTCCCCGACATCCCGTCCGACCCGGAACGGGAGCTGACGGCGTGGAGCGAGTCGTTCATGCAGCATTTGAGACTTCATAGCTCGATAATCCGTAAGACGATGGGTGAGATCGAAGAGAGACCGGAAATGGGCGAGTGCGCCACCGAAGTCCCGCGACGGGCTTCGAACGATCTGTGCCACTACCTCCTTGCCCTCAAGCGGCAGGGAAGGATCACTGAAAAGTTCGAGCCGAAGACGGCCGCCGCAATGCTCATGGGGGCGATTTTCTCCGATGCGATGGGACGCGAGATGATGCCAGAGAATTTTCCGCAACCCAAGGAGAAGGCGGCTCACATGTACACCCGGGTACTGCTTCGCGCTCTGGGTGTCGAAAACGGCTCTCGCAAAGCGACGAATAAGCAGACCAAACGATCGAAACAACTTTCAAACTGAAAAGTGTCTCCCAACAAAGCCCAACTCCGGGCCCACAGGCTCGGCAGATTCGTAGAATTGTCCCTCGGCATCGCGCTTTTGTTCGTGCCGGCGATCGCGCACGCACAGGCGACTCCCACCCTGCCCACGGTCCATACGACCGGTAACCGTCGCACGCTCTCCCTCGACGAAGCGGTTCGCATCGCCGAAGCGCAGAGCGAGGCAGTCAGGATCGCGCGAGCGGGAGTCCAGCGGGCGCAAGGCCAACAGTACCAGGCGCGTAGCCAGCGTCTGCCGCAGCTCACGGGATCAGCAGCCTACACCCGCACACTGGCGTCGCAGTTCTCTGTCGCGGCCGGCCCCGCGCCAGATACATCGAAGCCAGCACCGCCCCCGGCTCCGTGCGATCAATACCTTCTTGGCCCGACCGCTACCACAGATGCTCGTCTTGCGGGCCTGGAGGACGCGTCGCGCTGCGCGCTCGGCGGAAATCCGTTCTCATCCTTCGGCAGCCTCGGATTCGGTGCCAAGAACCAGTACAACCTCGGCCTCGCCTTCTCGCAGAGCCTGTTCGCTGGTGGGCGCATCGCGGCGCAGAACGCGGTCGCGAACGCCGGTCGTCGCTCGGCCGACATCGAGCTGACCGCGCAGCGCGCCCAGCTTCGCCTTGATGTGACCCAGGCGTACTTCGATGCGGCGCTTGCCGACAGGCTTGTGGCGCTCGCGGAGTCATCTGCCGTTCAGACCGACAACGTGCTGAGGCAAACCCAGCTCGCGCGTAACGTTGGAAATGTTTCCGAGTTCGACTTGCTTCGCGCGCAAGTCACGAGCGCCAATCAGCGGCCAATCGTGATCCAGCGTCAGAGCGATCGCGAAGTCGCATACCTGCGGCTCAAGCAGCTCATGAATATTCCGCTCGATTCCGCGGTGGACCTCACGACTGCCGTGGATGATTCTTCAGCGACGAACGCTGCTCTCGCCAGCATCGGAGTCCCCAGCGACACCGCGGCAATCGATCGGGCAACAGTCCGACAGGCGGCCGAGGCCATCGATGCCCAGCGCGGGCTACTCAAGGTCGCCAAGGGACAGAGATACCCCACGCTCTCCCTGACATCGGCGTATGGCAAGGTCGCGTTTCCGTTGAACTCATTTCCGCAGTCTGGAGATTTCCGGACGAACTGGACTATCGGCCTGGCATCGCAGGTCCCGCTCTTTACCGGAGGCCGCATCAAGGGCGATCAACTGGTGGCGGAGGCCAACTTGCGCGAGGCGCAGGCTCGCTACGATCAGGTGCGCGAATTCGCCGCGCTCGATTCCCGGGTGACGATCAACAATCTCCTCCAGGCTCGCTCGGCGTGGCAGGCGAGTCAGGGCACCGCGGAACAAGCGGCCCGCGCCTACTCGATCGCCGAGGTTCGTTACAAGGAGGGAATCTCGACGCAGATCGAGCTGAACGACGCGAGAATCCTGCTCGAGCAGGCGGTGACGAATCGCGCGCTGGCAGCCAGGAATCTTCAGGTTGCTCGCGTGAAGCTGGCTCTGCTGCCGGACCTCCCTCTGCAGACCACCGGAACCGCTTCGGCCCAGACCCAATCGGCGGCAACGCAGCAAACGCAGCAGCAAACCAGTCAGCCGTCCCAAGCCGCGCAACAGCAGGCGCAGGGACAGCAGGCCACCGGCATTCCACCACAGTAAGCAATTCAGACGAGAGCATATATGAAGCAAGATCGAAGCATTTTGAAAAAGACCGCCGGTGTTCTGTTGAGTCTTTCCGCCCTTCTCGCCGTCAACGCGTGCAGCAAGGGGGACAAGGCTTCCGCATCCGAGACGACGAAGATGGAAACGATGGTGGTCGGTCCCGAGAACATCGCGGTAGCCGCGAATGGATCGATCATGACTGGCCCATCGATTTCGGGAACGCTCGAGCCTGACCGCGAGGCGGTGCTTCGCGCGCAAGTATCAGGTAGCGTCCTTCAGACGTACGCGGATCAGGGCCAGGCTGTGAGTCCCGGTACCGTGCTCGCGCGAATCGACGCGAGCGGAATCCAGGATGCCTACACTTCCGCCCGCGCCGGTCTTGTCTCCGCGCGCAACGCCGCGGATGTCGCGGCGAAGGATCTCGCCAGAAACGAGAAGCTTCTCACCGCCGGTGCCATCGCCGAGCGCGACATTGATCAGTCGCGCCGCACGTCGATCGCCGCGCAGGCCGCACTCGAGGATGCGAACTCGAGGCTGGCGAGCGCGGAGAAGGCCTACCGCAGCACGACTGTCACGGCTCCGTTCGGGGGAGTTGTAAGCGAGCGTCCGGTCTCCGCCGGCGATGTGGTTCAGCCGGGCACCGCTCTGTTCACCGTCGTCGATCCGTCGAGCATGAGGCTCGAAGCGTCGGTTCCGGCCGAGCAGCTCGCTTCGATCCGTATCGGTGTGCCGGTAAATTTCACGGTCAGCGGCTATCCAGGTCGTGAATTTGTGGGACGCATCACTCGCATCAATCCGACCGCCGATCCGACGACCCGACAGGTGCGCATCTACGTCTCGATTCCCAATGAAGGTCGCGCGCTCGTCGGCGGTCTGTTCGCGAACGGACGGATGTCCACTGCGACGAAGATGGGACTGGTCGTTCCACAGTCCGCGGTTGACGTGCGCGGATCGATTCCATCCGTGATACGAGTGAGGCAGGGGAAGGCTGAGAAGGTGCCGGTAAAAATCGGCCTCACGGACAAGACGTCAGAGACAATCGAGGTATTGTCAGGCATTCAGCCGGGCGACACGCTGCTGATGGGCGCGGCAATGGGAATAACTCCGGGAACCCCGGTAAAAATTTCAGCGCCGACGGCAAGTACGGCGGCAAATAGCGTTAGAGGGAACTGATTCTATGATTATTTCAGACTTTGCGATCAAGCGTCCGATGATCACCGTCGTCACGATGGTGGCGTTGGTCGTATTCGGATTGTTCGCGCTCTGGCGCCTGCAGACCGACGAGTTCCCTGACATTCAGCAGCCGGTCGTACTGACGTTCATTCCTTATCCGGGCGCATCGCCGGAAGGTGTCGAGCGCGAGATCCTCAAGCCTGTCGAGGATGCGATCAAGGGCATTTCCGGTGTCGACAAGATCTACGGCACAGCCGGCGATGGATACGCTCAGATCATCACGCTGTTTCTGTTCGAGAAGGATCCTCAGATCGGCTCGCAGGACATTCGCGATGCAATCTCCGGAATTCGCTCCGACCTTCCGGTCGAGATGAAGGAGCCGGTGCTGCAGCGATTCGACCCATCCGACCAGCCGATCGTGTCGATGACGATCGCTTCGCCGGCACTGACTCCGGCGCAGCTCACACGACTCGCGGATCCTGACATCACCAGCAAGCTGAGAGGAATTCCGGGCATCGCCCAGGTGCAGCTCGTGGGTGGTGTGAAGCGTGAGATGACGATTCAGCTGAGGCCGCAATCGCTTCAGGCGGCCGGCATCAGTGTCGGCCAGGTTGTCGGGGCGCTGGAAGCGCAGAATCTTGCCGCGCCGGTTGGACGCCTCAACGGAAACCTCGACGAGCGGACGATTCGTCTGCAGGGACGTCTCGAAGGCCCGCAGGATTTCATGAACCTCGTGGTTGCCGAGCGTAATGGCCAGATCGTGCGTCTGGGCCAGGTCGCCGATGCGATCGACGGCACGCAGGAGCAGCGCTCACTCGCGCTGTACAATGGCAATGAGGCGGTGGGCATCAACATCGTCAAAGCGAAGGGGTACAGCACGACCGATGTGAGCTCGAAGGTTCGCGCAAAGGTGGCTGAGATTCAGAAAACACTTCCGGCAGGCGTGAAGATCGACGTCGTGAAGGACTCGGGTCTCCGCGTCAAAGCATCGGTGACCAACGTCGAAGAGGCGCTTCTCATCGGTGCGCTTCTCACGGTGCTGGTGGTCTTCGTGTTCCTCAACTCGTGGCGATCCACAGTCATCACTGGTCTGGCGCTGCCAGTGTCGGTGATGGCGTCGTTCATAGCAGTGTGGGCGTTCGGATTCACGCTCAACACGATGTCCCTGCTCGGATTGTCGCTCGCGATCGGAATTCTGATCGACGACGCCATCGTGGTGCGCGAGAACATCGTGCGCCACATCGAGATGGGTAAGGACCATATGACCGCGTCGCACGAGGGCACAGACGAGATCGGTCTTGCCGTCGCCGCCACGACGTTCTCGATCGTCGCGGTATTCGTTCCGGTGGCGTTCATGTATGGAGTCGCGGGACAGTGGTTCAAGCCGTTCGCTCTCACGATCGCTGCGTCAGTGCTGGTGTCGCTGTTCGTATCCTTCTCGCTCGACCCGATGTTGTCGGCTTACTGGGCCGATCCGCAGGTCGAGGCGGGCGAGCACCGTAATCCAATCGCGCGCACGCTCGAGAAGTTCAACCACTGGTTCAACCGCATGGCGCAGCGCTACAAGGGGCTGATTGCGTGGGCGCTCGATCATCGTGTGGCGGTGGTTCTCCTTGCGACCGCGTCGTTCGTTATCGCGCTCGCGCTTCCGGCCGTGGGGCTCGTCGGTGCGAGCTTCTTCGGTGCCGAAGATCAGTCGGAGGTCAACATCGCTATCGAGACCCCGCCGGGGTCGAATCTCGCCTACACGAGAATCAAAGCCGAAGAGGCGGCTCGAATGGCGCGTCTACACAAGGAGGTACGGTTCACCTTTACGACGCTCGGTGGAAGCACGGGGGACGTCAACAACGGGAACATCTACGTGCGGCTGGTGCCCAAGGCAGATCGGAGCATCGGCGCCGAGGATTTCGGCCGCCTGCTGCGCCAGGAAGTTGGGCACATCGGTGGCGCGACCATGTCCGTGTTCACCAACGACTTTCAGGGGGCGCAAAAGCAGATTCAGATCGAGCTGCGCGGCGGCACTTCGCAAGAACTCGCGACGACCGCTGAATTGATCGCCGAGCAGGTGAAACAGGTAAAAGGTGCGGTAGATGTCGGGCTGTCGACCAAAGGGCAGAAGCCAGAGCTCAACGTCGAGCTCAATCGCGGACTGGCTGGTACGCTCGGAGTCACCGTGGGTCAGGTAGCCCAGGCGCTGCGTCCCGCATTCGCCGGAATCAAGGCCGGCGACTGGGTTGACCCGACAGACGAGACGCGTGAGGTCAATGTGCGCCTCGCTCCTTAATCCAGGCAGCGCGCCGCGGATCTGGAACAACTTCCGCTCGTAGTGACTGGACCGGATGGTCAGCCGCGTACGTTGCCGCTGGGTCAGATCGCGACGGTTACGCAGTCGCTGGGACCGGCGCAGATCACCCATCTAAATGGCGATCTCGTCGTCACTGTTCAGGCGAACACGTCCAATCGTCCGCTTACGGAAGTGATGAAGGACATCAACGCGCGGATCGCGAAGATCACCTTCCCGCCAGGCGTGCGCATGACGCAGGGCGGTGAAGTCGACAGCCAGAACGAAGTGTTTGGGCGCATCTTCTCGGCGCTGGGCATCGCGGTGATGCTGATGTACCTCATTCTCGTGATGCAGTTCGGCTCATTCCTCGAGCCGCTGGCGATCATGATCTCGCTGCCACTGTCGCTCATCGGCGTGATGCTGGCGCTCATGATCACGGGCACGACGATCAACATCATGAGTCTGATCGGGGTGATTCTGTTGATG
>DASWBC010000563.1:0-5607 GCA_036390815.1 Gemmatimonadaceae bacterium | reverse complement strand
CTCGCCTGTGAACGGATCGAAGAAATCCGCGGCGTCGCCTACGAGCGCCGCTCCCGGGGACCAAGCGTGGCGCGAAGCCGTCGCAAACGGACCCGTCGCACGAACCGGCGTGATTCGCTCTGCGCCGTCGAATCGCTCGGCCAGGTGCGGTCTCGATGCGATCCAGCGCTCCAGGAACTCGGCTTTGTCGTCGCCGATCTCTTTCGCGCGCGACATCGGTACGACGACCGCGACGTTCATTTTCCCGTGGCCGACGTCGACGATGCCGAAGTAGCCGTCGTAGTCCACGTGCATCTCGCCCATGTCCGTGACGCCCTGGACCTTTCGATAGTGGGCGACGAGGGCGATGCGTCGTGGCCAAACGCCACTGGTTCTCACCAGACCGAGCCGGCGTCCGACGACTGAGCGCAGTCCATCGGCGCCAACGACGTAACGCGCCCGGAGCGTCCGCTTCTGCCCATCCGGCCCGAGCACGCGCACTCCGCTCACGCGCGCCGAGCCGTTCCTCTCGAGATCCGTGACGCGCATCGATTCCTCGACCCGCGCCCCGGCTGTGCGCGCTCCGCGGAGGACGATGTCGTCGAGAATCGTCCTCTGGATGGCGAGGCCCTTGTCGCGGAACCCGTGGAAACCATGATTGGCCGCGAACTCTCCGTTCGCGACGTGGCCGTTGGGGGCGCGGACTTTCATCCCGGCCAAGTGGCCCGGGTTGGTGGCCTCGATCTCGTCCAGGACGCGCATTTCCGAGAGGACTCTCGACGCCTGCGGACTCAGATACTCAGCGCAGATCTTGTCGCGGGGAAACTTCGCCCGGTCGAGGACGAGAACATCGACTCCTTCGCGCGCCAGCGCCCACGCCGTAGCGGCGCCGGCGGGTCCACCGCCGACTACTATGACTTCCGCGTCGAGTTGCTCGCCCACTATCCGATCGCGCGCGCTACGCGCTGGAACAATCCCATGTATTGCCAGTGTGGCCGGGGCAGGTGAAGAACCGATGCCGCGCGCGTGAGGTAGGGAAGAACCATCGATCTGGAGTCGGCCGAGAACATGAATCGCGGATGATCCGCGGCGAACTGCTTGAGGCGCGCGACAGTGGTGGCGAACTTGAGCTCGCTCGAGAAGTAAAACGCCGGATCGAGCAGCGTGCTGTTGGCCGGGACCACACCCTCCGCGATCGCGATCCGGTGCAGAGTCGTGCCTGGATAGATGCGGAGTCCCACCGTGAGGTAGACGGCGTCGCCCCTCAGCAGCCGCCATTTCGCGAAGGTGAGAGTCTCCTCGAGGGTCAGGCGCGTCTCCCCTGGTCCGCCGACCAGAAAGATCCATAGCGTCTTTATGCCCTGCTTCTCGACGCGCTCGGCGACTTCGCGCACCTTGGCCGCGTTGAATCCCTTCTCGAGTTTTTCGAGCACGGAATCACTGGCGCTCTCGGCGCTTATCCCGAGCGAGCGAAAGCCTGCGGTCTTCATCGCGGCCAGCAGCTCTGACGATGCGGTGGCCGGGGTAAAGTTCGTGGTGTCCAGCTGTACACCCAGTTTGCGGCGGGTGATCGCTTCGCAGACCTGCAGCGCATGGCCGGGTGGGGAATTGAAGGTGGAGTCGACGAAATCAAAGTGACGGATGCCGGCTTTCGACTTCAGCTCCTCGATCTCGTCCGCGACGAGCTCGGGAAGGCGCATGCGATATCCCCAGCCCTCGACGTTCCGGTAAGTGCAGTAGACGCACTTGTACACGCACCCGCGCTTGGTCTGGATCGGAATGGTCGCTCCGTGCCGCTGGTAGCGCGCGAGATCTATCCACCGATGGAGCGCGGGCCGGGGAAGTGAATCGAGATCCGCGTCCTCGCCCGGAGGAGTGAAGACGACCGTTCCGTTCCGGTCGCGCACGAGTCCGGGGAGATTCTCGACGGGCGCGCCCGAGCACAGAGCATCGACGAGCGCAACGCTGGCCCTCTCGCCGTCGCCGGCGACGGCATAGTCGACGCCCAGGTCTCGAAACAGCGCTTCAGGCGCTACTCCAAATGCGGCGCCCCCGGCGATCACTTTCGCGGCTGGCGCGGCTTCGCGGAGCGCTCGCAGGACATCGCGCGCTTCCGGAGTGTAATGTTGAAGCGCGATCGCATCGCTGTTGTCGATGTTGCGGACGGAGACGCCGATGATGTCCGGCTGGAACTCACCTGCTGCGCGCCTGGCGATGCCTACCGGGTTCTTTGCGAAGCAGAGGTCGAGGAATCGCACCCGATGCCCGGCGGTGTCGAGCGCGGAGGCGACACACGCCATTCCGTTGGGCACCACGGGGTACGGCTGCCGCTCGCGATTGGTGCTCACGAGCAGCACTCGCGCTCCGTCGTCGGTAGCCGTTCCAACGTTCGATTTCATCAATCCACCGCGCGAGTATTCGCGCTGGTCAAGAGAGGAGTAAAGCTACAAGCGCACCCACGCCGGCGCAGACCGCATTGACTGCATCGTTGTCGAATCCCGCGAGACCGCCTGCATGGCTGGTCACAGCGCCGCAACTATGCACGAGTCGCTCCGTGGACTTTGCGCAGCGCTCGCACCAGCGCCGCGCCTGCACCGTAGCACCTAGCAGGGAGTCTGCCACGGCGCCCGCCAACCCCGCCAGTGCGATGGCGGTGAATGAAACCGGCCAGTTGGCCAGCGCCGCCCCGGCGGCGATGAACAGAGCGCCGCCAGCACCTGCCGCCGTGCCAACCAGTGTGATGCCACCCGAGGTCCCGGGTGCAACCCTTCTCCACGAGACGATAGATATTGGCTCACCCCCCGCGAGAGTCCCCACTTCTGTTGCCCAGGTATCCGCGGCGGATGCGGCTAGCGCGCCTGCTCCAATTGCGTACCAAAGGGGTGATGGAGCGACGAGAGATCCAAGGGCAGCCGCCGCGCACAAGCCGCCATTGGCGAGCACCTGAGTGGCGTCTCGCTCGTCGCCCTTCTCTACGACCGGGCCGACCCGCTCGGACTTTTCCCGCTCACCCAGCCTCGACAAAGCGCTCGCGGAGACGAACATCGCGAGCAGAAGCGCGCCCCAGCTCCAGCCGGCGGCCAGACAGATCGTCCCCACCACCGCGCCCGCGATCGCGCCGTTCGTCGACAGCGTGCGCGCGCGACGCGCCGCGAGCGCAACGAATACCGAGAACAGGGCGCCCATCACTACGCGAGCGGGCAATTCAGTCAGCTGTGATGACCTGGTACTTGATTTCCAGCGTGCGGCGACTTCACGGTCTCCTGCTTGAAGGCGATTCGAGCGACGGTTAGCTTGCGCTCTCCGCCAATCAACTAAATGCCCGGCACTGTAAATCCCATAGTCCCGCTCAGTCTCCTCGAAGCAGTGCGCACTCTCGACATCCCTGAAGGAGACGATGTCGAGGTCGAATATGTGCAGGAGCATCGCAACAAGCGACTGGGATTGAGCGATACGGTGATCGCCCAGATCCGACGCTACAAAGAGGCGCTCAAGCGGAATCAGCAGATCGCGATTGACGAGGCGACCGGCATCGCCCGTCTGATCGGACGCAGACCTGACGCTGAGGGGATCTTCACCCGCGCCGGCACCATCGTCGCCAATCGGATGTACCAGATGATCTCCGCCACCAGGCGACAGATCATCCACCTGCTGCCCGGATTTCTCGCGCGCCCGCTCGCTTTCCGGCAGCTGAAGAAGGCGGGAAACAAGTACCTCGGAACTTCGGTACGAAGGGTTGGCTCATCGATCGTCGTCGGAATAAAGGAATCAGTCACATTCGGCACCGGGCCGAAGGGAACCGGATGTCTTTACTACGAGTCGGCGCTACGGGAAATGCTGAGGCTGCTCGTGAACGGTGGTGGGATGATCGATCACGTGCATTGCCGCGAGCGGGGCGAAGACATCTGCGAATGGCGCGCCGAATGGCGCGCGGTGAAGACCAGTCAATAGACGCCCGCGGTGCTGAACCCTGAATCTCTGCCCACCCTGCAGTTCGCGCTCGATCGAGCCGGACTGGACGGCTGGCTCCTTTACGATTTCCACGGCCTTAATCCCGTGGCAGTGGGCATGCTCGAGCTGCCAGGGATGACCACACGCAGATTCTTCGTCTACATCCCTCGCCATGGAGCGCCGGTCGCGATCACGCACGCGATCGAGCAGGGTCCGTGGTCCGAATGGCCGACGAAATGGCGCAAGGAGAAGTACAGCAGCTGGCGCCTGCTGGAATCGCTGCTCGCCGAGTTGCTCAAGGGAAAGCGGGTGGCGATGGAGTACTCACCCGGCGATGCGGTTCCGTATCTCGACCGCGTTCCAGCGGGCGTGCTCGAGATGGTTCGGAACGCCGGCGCGACTGTCGTAACATCCGCCGATCTCGTCTCCGCGTTCTACGCGGTATGGAGCGATAAGCAGCGCGCGTCCCATGAGCGAGCCGCGCGCGCCGTGGCGACGATCGGCGAACAAGCGATTCGCCTCGCGGGAAGCCGCGCCGATAGCGCGTCTCCGCTCACCGAATACGCTCTTCAGAGCTGGATAAAGGAGAAATTCGAGGCAGGAGGACTGGAGACCGATCACGGACCCATAGTCGCGATCGGTCCGAATGCAGCGAATCCCCACTACGAGCCCACTGCGGACAAATCAGCCACGATCAATCGCGGCGACATTCTCCTGGTGGACCTGTGGGCGCGCGAAAGGGCCGGAGTCTTCGCCGATCAGACCTGGATGGGATCGCTCGGCCCGCCGAGCGATCGCGACAAGAGCATCTGGCTGGCGGTGCGCGACGGGCGCGACGCCGCGATTTCGCTGCTGAGGCAGCGAATCGGCGCGCACAAACCGGTGCGGGGCGGCGAAGTCGACGACGCCGCCCGGGATGTGATCACCAAGCGCGGCTACGGCGAATTTTTCATCCACCGTACAGGCCACTCGATCGACCCGCGTGATCTGCATGGCTCCGGTCCCCACATCGACAACCTGGAGACGCGCGAGGAGCGCACCCTCATCCCGGGCGTGGGCTTCTCGATCGAGCCGGGTATTTACCTCGCGGGAGAGGTCGGAATGCGCAGCGAGGTCAACGGGTTCATCGGCGCTGACGGCCTCCTCATCACGCCATCCGACTATCAGAAGGATTTGCTGATAGTCTAGCGGCCGATGACGTCCCACACTGCTGGGTCCTCGAGTCCGAGTCGCCACAGCGCAAACGTAGTCACGCCCAGCTCTCGCGCCTCGCGCACGAGGGTCTCGAGGAGCTCGTGGTCGCTCACCCAGATCTCCCAGCCTTCGGGCGAGAGCGCGTGCAGCATCCCCGATGCATGGTCGCGGGTGAGCGGCGTGTTGGTCGTCGTCGCAAGTCGTCGCGCGTCGTCGTAGCTGATGACCTCAGTCGCCGCGCTTCGGCGCCACCGATACCCGTAGAGCGGAAATGCGGCCACGATCCTCGCCGCGCCGACCTCGGCCACGCGCGTGCTGAGGTTGCGACTGACCCAGTCCACGGCCGCGATGGGGCCAGGTGGGGAGGTGGCCCAGTGCTGGTCGTACAGGACGGGCATGATGAGATCCGCGGACTGCAGGAGAAGCGCGGCCGGATAGGCGGCAGTGTCCCCCGCTGGAACCGCTATGACGATCATGGATACG
>DASWBC010000562.1:0-3915 GCA_036390815.1 Gemmatimonadaceae bacterium | reverse complement strand
ATCTTCACGCTGGTAAACGGGCAGATGAAGTTCCAGAGCTATTACAAGCTCCCGGCCCCGCAAACCGCGGAAGAGAACTGCGTTGCCCACAACGGCTCGCTCATCCCGATCCCGGGACGCGACGTGATGGTTCAGGCGTGGTATCAGGGCGGAATTTCAGTATTCGACTGGACCGACCCGAGGAACCCGCAGGAGATCGCCTTCTTCGATCGTGGTCCTGTTGACTCGACCAGAATGGCGATGGGTGGGTCGTGGTCGGCCTACTGGTACAACGGCAACATCGTGAGCTCCGAGATCGCGCGCGGTCTCGACATCTTCGCGCTCGTTCCGAGCAAGTATCTCTCTCAGAACGAAATCGACGCCGCCAAGACGGTGCACTTCGACTACTTCAACACGCAGGGCCAGCCGAAGCTGGTATGGCCGACGAGCTATGCGTTGGCGCTTGCGTACGCCGACCAGCTCGAGCGTTCGAAGGGTCTGAGCGCGGAGAGATTGTCCCAGGTCCGTCAGGCGCTCTCCGGAGCGTCGAGCGCACCGCAACCGATATCGGTACAACTGCGAACAGCTCTCGGATCGATCGCAGCCCAGCTGGACGCTGATGCGGCCGCATCGAACGATGGAGCCAAGGTCCGTACTTTGGCCAAAACGCTGAGAGATCTGGCCGCCGCATCATCCTGATTCAGATTTCACAAAAGGACGCCAATGAGTGAGGAAACTCATTGGCGTCCGCACGTGTCTGCTATTGAGTGACGTCCCGACGTTGTAAAGCTTGTAGCCAATAGCTTGAAAGCTGTCAGCTCCCCTCTCGTTCTTTTGCATTTCCCTAACGTACAGAGGTATTTATGCGCCGAATTTATGCGTCCCTCTTGCCGCTTGCCGCTCTCGCCACGCTGGCCTGCTCCAGCAAGGCCCAGAATGAATCCGCACGCCAGGTCGCCGGCGGCGGAATCTCCGTCAAGGACTGGTCCGGACAAATAGACCCCGGCGAAGCGAAACGGGGACAGGTACTCGCGAACGCGAAGCTCGCCCAGGACGGCAACTCGCTGCACGTCACCACCGGACCCGCGGTCGCCTACTGGAGCCTGAAGAACATGGCGAGCCACGACTACACCGTGAAGGCGACGTTCACGGAGCCCAAGTACATGAACCTGAACGATCATCCGCACCCGTACGGACTGTTCATCGGCGGAAACGACATGGGGACCGCCAATCAGAGCTATTTCTACTGCGCGGCGTACGGGAACGGCAGCTTCATCGCGCGCGGATTTGGCCCCGCGCCGTTTCAGTTGAATGGTGGGCATGGCGAATCGAATGCGGCCATCCACAAAGCCGCAGCGGCAGGATCTCCCGTGACGCAGGACATCGCCATTTCGGTGAAGGGTGACAAGGTCTCATGCGCGATCAACGGCACCGTCGTCGGCACCTACGACAAATCCGCCATCGTGGGACCGGGAAAGCTCAAGTCGACCGATGGGGTTTACGGAATCCGCTTCTCGCACAACACCGAGGGATTGGTCAGCGGCCTGACGGTGACGAAGCCGTAACCCTTCCCCGCCCACAAAAAGCCCGCATGAGCTAAGCGCTTCGGCCCCGGGGTCGAAGCGTTTAGTTTCAGGCACATGGCAGCCATAAAAATCCGAGCTCTGCCGGCACGACTGGTCAGAATGGTCGAGGACCTCCGTCGCAAGGAGGACCGCCTCGCACTTCTGCTCAGCCTGGTGATTGGCGCTCTCGTGGGGCTGGTAGTAGTTGCCTTCATTCTTCTCACTGGGCGACTCACGGCGCTCATGTATCCACCTGGCGGATCTGGCTGGCGGCGGATAGTAGTCCCCACGATCGGCTCGCTCGTCACCGGATATCTCCTCTTCAAGTATTTTCCGCTCGCGCGCGGCAGCGGCATTCCACAGACGCGCGCCGCGCTCTTCATTCACGACGGCCGCATCTCGTTCCGATCAGTTTTGGGCAAGTTCCTCACCTGCTCGATTTCGCTCGCCACAGGAATCCCGCTCGGCCGCGAAGGGCCGGCGGTCTACATGGGATCGGGGCTCGCATCCGTGATCGCACGACGGCTCGGGTTGAGCCGAGCGCAGGTCAGATCGTTGATTCCTGTCGGCGGAGCCGCCGCGCTCGCTGCCGCTTTCAACACTCCAATCGCGGCGGTGCTCTTCTCGCTCGAGGAGATCGTCGGCGATCTGCACGCGCCCGTGCTCGGCTCGATCGTGCTGGCGTCCGCCGCCGCGTGGATGGTGCTCCACCTGGTCCTCGGCGACAATCCGCTCTTCCACGTTCCCGGCTATCATCTCGTCAGCCTCAAGGAGCTCGGCGTGTACGTCGTGCTCGGAATCGTCGGCGGACTGAGCTCCGTTGCGTTCGTGAAGATGCTGCTCTGGATGCGGGCGAAATTCGCGAAGATGCCACGAGCATCGCTTTGGATTCAACCAGTTGCGGGCGGACTGACTGTCGGCATACTCGGCTACTTCGTGCCGCAGGTGCTGGGTGTCGGCTACGATCAGGTCGAGAGAGTCCTCAACGGCGACGTGATACTCAAGGTCGCGATCACCCTGGCGGTGCTCAAGATCATCTCGACGTCCGTCGCCTACGCATCGGGCAACGCCGGCGGAATTTTCGGCCCGAGCCTGTTCATCGGCTCGATGGTCGGCGCGACGGTGGGATCGGTGGCGCACCTGCTCTTCCCAGCGTCGACGGCCGGGCCGGGGGCATACGCGCTCGTTGGTATGGGAACGGCGTTCGCGGGAATCATCAGGACGCCGCTCACATCGGTGATCATGATATTCGAGGTGACTCGCGACTACACGATCATAGTTCCGCTGATGATCTCGAATCTCATCGCGTTCTACATCTCGCAGAAGCTCCAGAAGGAGCCGATCTACGAGGCACTCGCGCGTCAGGATGGACTGCATCTCCCGCGCAGCTCGTCCCGCACTCACGGGGCGGTGCCGCTCGTCAGCAGCGCTGCGCGCGAGGTGCCGCAGTCTCTCACTCCCGAGATGAAGATCAGCGACGCCGCCGAGCGCGTGAAGGACAGCGCTCTCGAGTCGTGGCCCGTCGCGGACGAGCTCGGTCTCATCGGAATGATCCGCACGCGTCACATCGCGCACGCGCTGGATCAAGGCAAGCTCGAGATGACAATCGAGCGCCTCATGCAGATCGCGCGCAGATCAGACAGCGACCAAAGCGTGGAGCTCCCCCACGTGCACAACGATCAGCCACTCAGTCGTGCTCTCGCGCGAATGAAAGAGAATGGGCACAACGTTCTGCCCGTGGTGAGCCGCGCCAACGTGCGGATCATGCTTGGCATCGTGACGTTCGCGGACATACTCAAGGAGTTCGGCGTCGAGAGCGCCGACGAGCTCGACTACAGGGATCATCCCGACCTATGAAAACTCCTCTCGTCCAGCCGGCCGCTCCGACACCGACCGCCACCGTGTCCGAGTTCATCGCGACATTCGCTGTGATCCTTGCCGCGATCGTGGGCTTGCTCCTGTTCGACACCGCTCTCGCCCGCGTGGACGTCGCCGAGCGCAAGGCGTATGCGGGGCGGGAGTTCGCGACCGGCCAGCAATTGATCGCGCAGGGAAAGATCGAGGAGGCAATAGAGCATCTGCGGACGGCGTCGACGCTCGATGGCGACAACTCCGCCTATGGTGTCGCGCTGGCGCAGGCGATTCTCGCCGACGGCCGTCCGACCGAGGCCGAGCAGATGTTGTTGCCGCTGCTGGAACGGAACGAGACGGATGGAGCGACGAGTCTCGCGATGGCCCGCGTCCTCGCCAAAGAGGGAAAGCTCGACAGGGCAAAGGCCTACTATCATCGCGCGATCTACGGGCTCTGGCCGCGGGGCGCCGAAAAGAGTCGCACCGAGGCGCGCTTCGAGCTGATCGATCTCCTCGCGCG
>DASWBC010000561.1:0-1660 GCA_036390815.1 Gemmatimonadaceae bacterium | reverse complement strand
CGCCGAGCGCCATCCGGTCGCGGCGCGCGTGCTGCGCAAAACGATGGCGCAAGTCGCGCTCATGCGCGTCGACGATCGCATCGAAGCGCTCCGCGACACCGTGTCCGAGCTCTTGAGCATGGACGAGCCGCGTCAACGATTCGGCGCGATGATGTCGGGTCTCGACATTCATTACGACCTTGGCGACGGACACCCGCTGCTCGGACGACGCATGCCCGATCTCGACCTGGCCACGGCCAACGGCCCGCTGCGGGTCTTCACGTTGCTGCACGACGCGCGGCCGGTGCTGCTCAACCTCGGTGAGCCCGGCACCTTCGACATCAGTCCATGGGCGGATAGGGTTCAGTTGATCGACGCCAAATACTCTGGTGCGTGGGAGCTTCCGGCACTCGGGGCGGTCGCTGCTCCCACCGCGGTGTTGATTCGGCCTGACGGATATGTAGCCTGGGTGGGAGACCCAATGCAGTTGGGGCTCGTCGACGCGCTAACCACCTGGTTCGGACCGCCTACTGCGGCGTAGCGAACCCGCGTCGAGCGGGATGCGCCGTACATGATTGTTGCACGCATTTCTATCTAACCATTTGATGAGTGATGCTGCTCGTCGGGCGCGACAAGCCAAAAGGCTGCGAGCGAACCATTCATATAGTAGTGTTTCTCTAGTAGTGTTTCTCCCAATGGCACGCGCTCGTTTTGCAGCACTGTTGTTTCTTGCCACGGCACCGCTGGCCGCCCAGCAGCCGTCATATCGCGATGCCTCGAAGCCCGTCGAGGCGCGCGTACGCGATCTCATCAGTCGAATGACGCTCGACGAAAAGTTCTGGCAGCTCTTCATGATCCCCGGCAGTCTCGATGACACCACGAACGATTACCGGAATGGTGTCTTTGGTCTTCAGGTGCGTGGGCCGCTGACAGCGAGAGCGCATGCCGAGAAGATCAACGCGATCCAGCGATTCTTCGTCGACAAGACACGCCTCGGCATTCCGATGCTGCCCTTCGAGGAGACCGTGCACGGACTGCTCGCGAACAACGCGACCGTCTTTCCCGCCGCGATCGCACTCGCCGCAACATGGGATACAGCGTCGGTCGGTCGAGTCGGAACGGCAATCGCGCGCGAGGCGTCGAGTCGCGGCATTCGTCAGGGACTCTCACCAGTCGTCAACATTGCGACTGATCCGCGCTGGGGGCGCACCGAGGAAACCTACGGTGAAGATCCGCTACTCTCCGCGCGGATGGCGGCTGCGTTCGTGCGCGCGTTTGAGCAGAACGGCGTGATTGCGACCCCGAAACACTTCGTTGCCAATGTCGGAGAAGGTGGACGCGACAGCTATCCGATAGAGGTGAATCGCCGCGTGCTCGAAGAGATTTATTTTCCGCCCTTCAAGAGCGCGATTCAAAACGGTGGCGCCCGCTCGATAATGACGGCGTACAACTCGGTGGACGGAATACCGGCGACACAGAATCGCGAGCTGCTCACTAATACGCTGAAGCGCGACTGGGGGTTCAGCGGTTTCGTGATCTCCGACCAGTCGGCGACAGGCGGAGCAACCGTGCTCCATCACACTGAAGCGAGCACCGCGACTGCGACGAAGCACGCGCTTGACGCGGGGCTCGACGTGATCTTCCAGTCGACTTGGCAAGAGCATCGGCCATATCTCGCTGC
>DASWBC010000560.1:0-4577 GCA_036390815.1 Gemmatimonadaceae bacterium | reverse complement strand
CGCGTATGCGGCGATCTGCAGGCGCGAGTGGAGGGCCAGCTTGTCCATCACGTTCCGCACGTGGCTCTTCACGGTGTCGGTGGCGATGCTGAGCCGCAGCGCAATCTCCTTGTTGCTCAACCCGACGGCGATGAGCGCTATCACCTCGCGCTCCCGCAGGGTCATCTTCACCTCTTCGAGGGCAGTCGTCCGGCCTCGTTTGACGGCTGTGTGCGCGATCTGCGAGAACAAGGTACCGGTCATCCGGGGCGGCAACACCTGGGCCCCCTCCGCCACGGAGCGGATGGTGCCGACAAAATCCTCGAACGTCGCATCTTTGAGAATGAATCCTGCGACGCCCGCATTCACGAACTCTGCGATTTCCTCGTGCACCGGAAGGAGGTCCATGACGATGACACGGGCATCTGCCATCTCCTTCTTGACAGTCTCGGCCAGGCGCAGAGAGTTCCGGTCCTGAAGGCCAACGTCGAGAAGAACCACACGGGGGTTCTTCTCCTTCAGCATCGCCGCCTCGAGGCTGGTGCCGGCGAGCACGACCTCCACGTCGGGCAGCTCATTGAGCATATCCGTCATGCCCTCGCGAACGAGCCGATTATCCTCGATGATTGCGACCGTGATCATGGTAATCTCTAACGGAAGAAACGCGCCGCTGGTTCCTGGGGTGGGACGGGCGGTAGGCGACGCCGGGCATCTGCAGACGGTGATGGCGAACGTGAAGCTCCTGAAACTTCACGAATTCTGCCACGGATACAGGGCCGAAAATAGTGCTCTTGACGTCCTGACCACTGGCGGCTCGTGCCCGACAGGCTTGGTCGAATCGCCTTAACACCCCTTCCAGCCGGACGCGAGCCTTTGCGGGCGTGGCCGATCCGGACGCGGGGTCAAACGCGGGAATGGCCTTCATATTCGGAAAGGCATGCCTCCTGAGGGTGCGACGGAAGACGAGGAGACGCAGGATTGGGCGAAAAAAGATGGGAATCTTCGGAAACTCGGACGGAGCTCCGGTGACGACCTTCGTCGACTCGTCCATGAGGCGCGCAACATGTTCTACCACCTGGGACGGCGACCATTTTCCCGGCGCGCGCGGCGCGGTCCACGAAGCAGCGGCACCGTCCGCGGCGGCGAGGAGATCGGAAACGGCCGCACGAGTGCCCGCGAGCGACGTATTGAGATCGAGCATATGACTCCTGGGGGTGACCGCGGCTATGGCATCGCAGTGTTGCTCACGAACGCCAGCCGCTTTCCATCCGGCGACCACGAGGGAACGTTGATCGTTCCCTGGCCTCCATACACGTAACCGATGACTCGCGCCGGCCCGCCACCGACTGGCATCAATCGAAGCAGCACGTGCTTGTAGAATGGATGATCGTCCGCGGCAACCGTCGGTGGAAAGGAGATGTACACCATCCACTTGCCGTCCGGCGAGATGTGCGGGAACCAGTTATTGAAGCCGTCGTTCGTGATCTGCTGCTGCCCGCTCCCATCGGGACGCATGCGCCAGATCTGCATCCGTCCGCTGCGCGCCGAGTTGAAGTAGATGTACGCGCCGTCCGGCGTGAACTCCGGACCGTCGTCGAGCCCGGGCGCGGAGGTCAGGCGGATCTCGCTTCCGCCGGCAGCGGGAATTTTGTAAACGTCGAAGTCGCCGTTTCGCTGGCCCGTGAACACCAGCCAGCGTCCGTCGGGGGACCAGCCATGCAGGTACGAGGGTCCCTTCGCGGTCACGCGCTTTGGCGTGCCGCCCGTTGCCGCCACGGTGTAGACAATCGAGGCGCCGCTGTCCTCGGGTGCGTGATTACTGATGGCAATCATGCGACCGTCGAATGACAGCACGTGATCATTATTGTTGCGCGTCGCGAATCCTGTGTTGATCACCTTGGCCGAGCGTGATGAGAGATCAAAGCGGTAGAGGTGGCCTTCCTGCGCGTAGATCAGCGCCTTCCCGTCACGAGTCCAGTTCGGCGCCTGAAATGATCCTTTGTATTGATGGACGATCGTCGCGTTGCCGGTTCCGACGTCGAGAATCTCGAGATTGCTGCCCAGGTAATCTCGATACGCGACGAAGTCCGGTTTCGGGGGCGTCGTGATGCGCACGTTGCTGAACGAGGCCCTCTCGACGACGGTGTCGTTGTGCGCGCACACGAACAGGCCGACGTATACCGTATCGGGGAGCGTCACGCCGGTGAGCTCCTGCGTGGCGAGCGTATCACCGAATCGCGCGACCGACATGATATAGACTCCATCGCGCCGCTCGAGCTGGACTACCGCGTCAGCGTTCGGCAGACTGTCGCGCGACTTGGCCTCCTCCGTCATCCCGCCGGCCGTTCGACGGAACTGGAGCGACATCAATCCGTCGCCGTGCAACGCCGCAGTCACATGCGTGGTGTTGCTCTCGAGCGACGGACGAATGGTCCAGCCGATCTTCCGATGCGCCTCGACTCCCGCGCCGATGAAGCGCGCCCGCGTGGAGAGAATGAAGTTGCCCGTCATCCGCTTCCACACGAAATGAAAATCGTCGTGGTCGCCCCACATATTCTGACCAGAACCCACAACCCGATACGACTGACGGCCCGGGTCGTAGGAGGCAAATCCTGATCTTCTTACGCGACCGACATCGGTCTGTGCGTCGAAGATGCCGACCGGGCTCTGGGCGCCAATGACGTTGCTGAACAATGCGAGGCTCAGCGTGGGTGTGAGAAGGCGGCGGAGAGTAGAAGAGCGCATGGGAAATTGGGAAGCGGGTGGGTCGCCTCTATCTCATTGACTACCGCGTCTGGAGAACTTGACGTGCGTCACGCCTGGTGCGACCACCGTTCGGACGTGCTCGAGACCGTGCAAATCGTCGCCGACACCGTCGAAAAGCCGCTCACCGCTGCCGAGTAGAGTCGGCACGATGCTGATCTCCATCTCGTCAACGAGGCCGGCCATTAGATACTGCTGCGCGGCACTGGCTCCTCCGGCGAGTGATACATCCTTGCCGCCGGCCGCCCGGCGCGCCTGTGCCAGCGCCGCCTCGATTCCGTTCGTGACAAACGTGAACGTCGTTCCGCCTTCTAGCTCGAGTGGCGCGCGCTTGTGATGCGTGAGCACGAACACGGGGTGATGGAAGGGTGGGTTTTCTCCCCACCAACCGTTCCAAGGATTCTTCGCATCCCAGGGGCCGGGGTGACCGCCGAACATGTTGCGTCCCATCACAGTGGATCCGATGTTGGTGAGCGACTCCTGGATGACCGCGGTGCTTTCGTTGACCTCACCACCATCGAGCCCGTGAGGCGCGCGGAATGCCGCAAGCCCAAAGGCCCATTCGTGCAATCGAGTGCCACCGACCCCGAGCGGGTTTTCCACGCTCTGACCGGGACCGGCGACGAACCCGTCGAGCGACATGGAGATCTTGAAGCGTAGCCTCGACACGTCGGAAATGTGCTAATCAGCTGTGGCGCCCGTTAGGGCACCGAACCTCAATGCTGTTGCGTGGCCTTCTGCAGTTCCCGCCACGTGACAAGAATGACGTGATTGTCCTGCAGGGCCTTCCTGAACTCCGGGCTGGTCATCACGTCGTAATCGCGTTGGCGCCACGCGGAACCATAGGGCTCGTGGTTCACTGTCACAGCTTGCAGCTCGCTGTCGTCATGCCCGAGATGCACGATGAGCTCGGTGAGACCGGGCTTGAGATCGGCAATCGACTTCAGGTAAAACGCCTTCCATTGATCTCGAGGAATTTCCGGGCCGGCGATGACCACCGCATCGAGCAAAACGTCGTTGGTCGAGAGCGGCGGCTGAGGCGCCGTGCGTGGGTCGCCTCTGAGAGCCAGAAACGGGAGATGATATGCGCGAGCGACCTTTACGTATGTAGCAATGAGCTCGGGCGTAGTGAAAAGAGAGCCCATATGGCTATCGAGGTGGGTTGGACGAATCCCGAGCGCCAACGCACGGTCGACCTGGGCGCGGAGCTCACGCTCGACCTCGACTACATTCGCCTTCGCCGCGACCACTTTCTCATCGTTTGGAAAGGTGCCGGCTGAATCGAGCAGGCTCGGAACCTTGTCCGCCGGCGCGACGCTGCCCCATCGATACGTTTCCCATTCGCTCGTCAGCGTGAGATGCAGGCCAAGATCCGCGTTTGGATGCGCCCTGGCGTAAGCGGCAACCTCGGTGACCCAGGGCGTCGGCACCATGATGCTTGCGGACGACACCGCGCCTCTGTCGAGCCCTTCGAAGCTCGCCGCATCGACGGAGTGAGCGGCCCCGAGATCGTCCGCGTGGATAATGAGAAGTTTCGAGTCGGCGGCGGGACGGCCGAGGCGCTCGGCTATGGTCTTGGTCTGGGCAGGAAGTGTTGACGCAACGAGAAACGATAGGGCCGATGTCCAAAGCAGCGGGTGCATGGGAAGCTCGTTTAGTCGTGGTCGCTGAAGTCTTAGCTCGCCGCGGTCGAACTCCCTATATTAGTATTAGCGCCTGCCCGTTGCGACCTCTCGTCCCACCAACACAAAAATGACCTGCCTCGTTCGACCGGCGCTTCGTACGTCCGGACCTCTCGCCGTACCTCACAGGAGATTGGAGATGACCTTGAACCG
>DASWBC010000559.1:0-2013 GCA_036390815.1 Gemmatimonadaceae bacterium | reverse complement strand
CGACGAGGCCGCTCGCGCGTTCGAGGAGGATGGCGATCACGCTCGCCAGCTCGATCTCGCCGTAAACAAGGTTCAACTCTATATCGCCGGCCGGCGCTTCGACGAGGCGCTTGCACAATGCCGCCAGCTGCTGGCGGTGGCGACGGACGCGGCGCCGTGGCGCGGGGAAGTCTTGCGGCATGTCGGCGTCATCGCGCGGGAGCGCGGCGATTTTGCGCAGGCCTCGGACCATCTGCTCAAGGCGGAACAGCACGCGCTCGAGAGCGGCGATCTCCTCCTGCGAGCGGATGTGTCGGAGCAGCTCGCTGAAGTCTATTGGGCACAGGAGCGGCATCGCGACATGCTGCATCGGCTCAACGACGCCCACTCGCTCTACACGCAGCTAAAGGCACAGCATCGACTCGCGCAGGTGGAGAAAAGAAATGGGGCGCTCGAGTCACGTTTTCTGGAGATGGCGAAACAGTGGGGCGATTCGATCGAAGGAAAGGATCGCTATACGCAGGGCCACTGTGAGCGCGTCGCGTTCTTCGCTTGCGTGCTCGCCGATAGCGCAGGGTTCAATTCGCGATCGCTCTTCTGGTTCCGGATCGGCGCGCTGCTGCACGATATCGGGAAGATCATCGTCCCCACGGAGGTCCTCAATAAGCCCGGCAAGCTGACCGACGAGGAATGGGCGATCATGAAACGCCACCCGGAGGCCGGTCTGGAACTCGTGGCCGACATCGACTTTCCCGGAGACATCGCCGCGATTATACGCAACCATCATGAGCGGTGGGATGGCGGGGGCTACCCGGACGGACTGAGCGGCGAGGACATTCCGCTTGCTGCGCGAGTCCTTTGCGTCGCCGACGTCTACGACGCGCTCACTACGACCCGGTCATACCGGCCGGGACTGACCCATGCCCGCGCAGCCGAGATCATGCGGGCTGCAACCGGCCAATTCGACCCTGAGCTCCTTGGGATATTCCTCGCCTGGGCGGAAACAGCTGATATTCCGGGCAGGCCAACACCCCAGCGGATGGCAATTTTTGCGTCAGGCGCCGCCGATTGAATCCGTAGAAACACCGATAAAGGAATGTTTCCTTTTGCAACGGAACGTTAGACCAAAACGGACTAGCGGTGAGGTCCGATAATGTTAAACTCTTGTGAATAAAGAGGTTAGAGGAGGGCACACCCTATGCCACGGTTGAGCTTGGACAACCTAAAGTCTCTTACCGAGGTGGTGTACGATGTTAAGTCACCGCATGTTTCGATACCTCGCGCTGACTGCAGGCGCCCTAACCGTTATTTCCTGTGGCGACTACAGCAGCCCAACAAGTCCAACTCAACCCAAACTCCTCTCGCCGACGCTTGTTGTCGGAGCATCCTTTGCACGTGTGGCAGGTGGCTCCTTCGTCAAGGCAGTGAAATGGGGCCCAAGCCATTCAAGGGTCGATCAAAGCGTTTCGGCTGTGGTCGGATCAGAGGGGGCCACGCTTTCGCTGCCCGGCTCAGATTTTTCCATGACCATACCGGCCGGCGCGCTCAGCGTTCCGACGACGATCACTATCGTTTCGAGGGGTGGTCCGTACGTAGTCTACGACATGCTTCCCCACGGCCTTCGGTTCAACCTTCCTGTGATCGCCGATCAGGGTCTCAGTACGACCGCGAGTTACGGCACATCCGCGGGATCCAGCGTCCGATCGGCGTATCTGCCGGTGGGAAGCGAGCAAATCGGATTCGACGGATCCGCGTCACCGGTGGAAGTCGAGGCAGCCACGACCTATTTCTACGGGGCTCAGCCCGTCGCCGGAACCCACGCCTGGATTCTCAACCACTTTTCCCGCTACATCCTGATCTCGGGTGTGTGGGTGCAGGTGGGGGACTGAGTTCGTCTTCCGATTTGCAGAGTCGATCACGTGGGTCACCGCGAGGTATTCGAGCATGAACGAATTCAGGGTCTGGCTTCATGACGCAGACTGATTCGGGAGGCGCGCGGGGACTCGTTGACCGGGCCCGCGACGCCGAACGGCG
>DASWBC010000558.1:0-2827 GCA_036390815.1 Gemmatimonadaceae bacterium | reverse complement strand
AGTTTCCTGATGGTCGGCCTATGGGTGCTGATCGGCACGATGTTGTTGAATCTCTTTTTCCAGAACGCTGCCGTCGACCTTTGGCTCGCCTCGGTGACGGTCCTGTTGTTCAGTGGACTGCTGGTGTACGACACCTGGCGTCTCCGCAATTTCTACGGGCCCGATGAATACGTGGGTGCCGCTGTCCAGATCTATCTCGATCTGCTGAATATCTTCATGGCGGTGCTGCGGGTTCTCGGGAATCGGAGAAACTAAGCGCGCTCCTTAACCGATCTTCTGCTGCGCGAGCTCTATTTTCCCCGCCAGATCGAGATCCTTCTGCGTAATTCCCCCGGCGGAGTGCGTGCTCAAGGTGCAGGTGACCTTCGTGTAGCGGATATCGATATCGGGGTGGTGATCGGCCGCGTCCGCCGCCTTGGCTACCGCCGACACGAAAGCAATCCCCGTCAGGAAGTCCCGGAACTGATAAGTCTTGGTGATCACCTCTCCGCGCCGGCTCCAGCCCGGGAGATTTCCTAGCTCTCGCTGGATCGAAATGTCGGATAAACGTTCAGCCATCGATTATTTGCTCCACGCAGAGTACTTGGCGAAGAAGATAAGTTCGAGATCATGCCGCGCAATGATCTCGGGCCTGGTCGGGCTGCTGCTCATCGGCGGATTGCCTGCGACCGCGATCGGGCAGCAGTCCTCATCAGGTGAACCGCCTGGACCGCCCGACAGGTATTGGGAAAGATTCGCTCTCGGCGCCGGCGTCAGCCTTCTCGCTCACGAGAGCGCGCACATACTCACTTCCCTCGCGCTCGGCTTTCACCCGTACATCGCGCTCGACAAGGGACGGCCCACCGTATTCTCCGGTATCGACAGCAACAAGTACCCGCACGATCAGTTTCTCTTCTCCGCGGCGGGATTGACGACGCAGACCTTGATTGACGAGGCCATCCTGGACATCCCACACTCGCGCGGCGGAGCGTTCGAGCGGGGACTGCTTGCCGGCGGAATCGGCACGACGCTCTTCTATGTCACGATCGGCCGCAACGGCTCGGTCAGCGACATCAGCGTGATGGCGCGAACGTCGTCGCTCTCAAAGACGCGGTTGTCGCTCATCTTCGGCGGGCTCTCCGCGATCCACGCTCTCCGAATTTCTCGTGATTCGAGCTACGCCCATTTTTTTGTGCGACCCACGCAGAACGGTGCTGCCCTCGGCATTTCGTTCTGACGGATCTGGGCTTCGATAGCACGCACCCGAAGCTGGACTCCGCACTTGCTTCGGGGTATCTTCGGTAGGTGAAGCACCAGGACCCAAGCCTTTTCGGTGAAGCCCACGAGCGAACGGCCCGACAGCTCCCGGTAATCGGCGAGCAGAAGGACATCCGGTACTACTCCTCGCCGGCGAGGAGCGTCCTCAACGGCCCCGAGAGCACGGGCATGGGATTCTGGTCCATCAATCCCTACATCGGCTGCGCGTTCGGCTGCGCCTATTGCTACGCGCGCTACACCCACCGCTACGTGATGGAGCGTGCCGCTACCGACGAGAAAATGACCGACCTCCTGGGCGAAGCGTACAACAGGCTACCGCCATGGCTCGCGTTCGAACGCAATATCTTCGTGAAGCGAAACGCGCCCGAGGTCCTGAGTCGCACGCTCCGGTTCGGCAGCGACCGACACCTCAGGCTCCTTCACGGCGAGACCATCGTGATCGGCACGGCGACGGATCCGTACCAGCCGGCCGAGAGGAGATTCCGGGTCACACGCGGAATTCTCGAGGTCCTGGCCGAGCATCCGGGATTGAAGGTGTCGATCATCACGAAGAGTCCGCTCATCACACGCGACATCGATCTGCTCTCGAGGGTCAACAGAATCTCGGATCTCTCCATCCACATCTCACTCATAACCCTCGACCGCGAGCTGGCGCGGCGGCTCGAGCCGAGGTCGCCTACGCCGGAATCGAGGGTGCGCGCTCTGGCACGGCTCCGCGAAGCGGGGCTCGATACGGGAATCAACTGCATGCCGGTGCTGCCAGGCATCACGGACAACCCGTCCGATCTCGAGGCGTTGGTGAAGAGAGTGTCGGAGGCCGGCGCCACCTATGTAGGCGCGTGCGCGGTGCGGCTCCAGTCCGCGGCAAGAAAGCGCTATCTCCCCTTTATCGAGCAGGAGTTCCCGCACCTGGCGGAGAGGTACCGCAATACCTACGGGAGCAGCGCGTACGCGGGCGAAAAATATCGCGAGGGACTCGCGCGCTTCTTCGAGAAGCTATGCGCGAAGTACAGAGTACGCGGCTGGTCGAGGCACTACGACGAAGAAGGGGACGAATCGCCTGATTCGGCGCTCGTCCCCAACGTGCAACTGTCCTTCGAGATATAACGGAGGTCCGGCGGCGCGAGCCGCCAGCCAGCGTTACTTGGCTGGTGTCTTCTTCTTGGCGACGTGGTGAGTGGCCTTCTTCATGTCCTTCGCCTCGGTCTTCGTGCTCTCGCCTTCCGCCTTCGCTTCGGAAGCCTTTCCCTCCGAAGTCCCGCTCATGCCCGATTTACCAGCCGGTGGGTTGTCGTTCGGGCCGAAGCCGATGTTCATCGCGGTGAGCAACGCGGCTGCGTTGTTCGCGGAGTTGAACTTCTTGGCGCAGGTAGCGATAGCGCGACGCGTCTGCGGACCGTAATGGCCGTCGACGTTCGTCACCCCGCAGCCTTGATCACGGAGCTCCTGCTGTAGCGCCAGGAACTGGATCTTCGAGAGTCCAGCCTGAGCAGAAGCCAGGGCTGGGGCGGCGATTAAAGCGATTACAGCGATGGACTTCTTCATCTTCGATGCCTCCGATCAGGGATGG
>DASWBC010000557.1:0-1651 GCA_036390815.1 Gemmatimonadaceae bacterium | reverse complement strand
CACGATTTCAACAACATCCTCACCGTAATATCCAGCTCGGCGGAAATGCTGCTGCTCGACCTCGATCCGGGCAGCGCGCTTCGCGCCGACGCACAGTCCATTAGCGACGCGAGCAGGCGCGGCGCGCAGCTAACGCAACAGATCCTCTCCTTCGCCAGGAGACGCGAGCCGCATCGGGAGCCTCTGGACCTGAATTCGGTCGTGCAGAACACGGTTGCCATGTTGAGGCGACTCATGGGCGCTAACGTCGCAGTCGTCGAGCAACTCGACCCATCCGCGGTGACGATACTCGGAGATCGCGGCGAGGTCGAACAGATTCTGGTGAACCTGCTGCTGAATGCGTGTGACGCGGTGGGAGCTGCGGGCACGGTGACGGTATCAACCCAGCGTTTGCTGGATGAATCCATCGCCATGCTGGTCTCGGACGATGGCGTGGGCATGCCTGAAGACGTACAGGCAAAGATCTTCGAGGCCTTCTTTACCACCAAACCGCCGGGGAAGGGTACCGGACTGGGCCTCGCCACGGTGCGTGCGCTCGTAGGCTCCCATGGAGGGACTATCGGCGTAACGAGCCGGGTCGGAGAGGGAACGACTTTCGAAATCGTCTTCCCTGCGACCGCCATCACGGAACCTCTGGAGATGCTGTAGTGCAGACCGCGCCCAGTGCCATAGAGAAACCGCTCCGAATTCTGCTACTCGAAGACAACGCGGCCGACGCGGCGCTCATCTCGCACGAGCTCGAACGATCCGGGAAGAGGATTCTGGTGACGCAGGTCGATTCAGCCGAATCGTTCACTGCCGCCCTAAAAAGTTTTGCGCCGGATGTTGTCCTATCGGACCATTCACTCGGCCACTTCGATTCGCGAGCCGCGCTGGAGGTACTGCGCGAGGTACTGCCAACCGTGCCCCTCATAGTCATTACTGGCGCTCTCGTCGGCGGTCAGGCTGGCGCGACAATACGAGCCGGAGCTGAAGACGTCATTTTAAAAATGTACACGCGCGGACTCGAGGCAACGATCAGTAACGCACTCGCCGCGAGGCGCCCGTTGCTCGCGCTTACTGATCGTCAAATCCAGGTGCTCAAGCTGGTTACGGAAGGGCATCGGACGCGCGAAGTCGCCAAGCGGCTCGGCCTCAGCATCAAGACGGTTGAAAGCCACCGTACCGAAATCATGAAACGCCTGCGCATACACAATGTGGTCAGTCTGGTGCGCTACGCGATTCGTGTTGGGCTCATACCCGCGACGCCGTAATCGCAAGCCCCGCCAGCACGCCGCGCATGGAGGATGGCTTTTCAAGCATACTGAGTCGAACGATTACCGCGCGGGTGGTTCACTGCCTCGCTCGTTTCCTTCGAATCCCTATGCCTCATGGGAGACCCCGTTCCGGAAACGATCGGGCAGCAGATCGTGAAGGGAGTCTGCAATCGGTAGGAAGGCCGCTCTGCGGCTTGCGATGCTTGCAACGCTTCTGTCGGTTACCGAGCGTCGAACGCGATGGGCTCGACTGAGACGAAATATCTCTACTGAAAGCAGACGGACTTCTTACTCCCCTTCGGTCGCCTGATAAGCGTGAGGTCGGTAGTTCAACTCTACCCAGGCCCACCTCAATTAAATCAACGACTTAGCCCCTTTTCGAGAGCGCTTTTTCG
>DASWBC010000556.1:0-1892 GCA_036390815.1 Gemmatimonadaceae bacterium | reverse complement strand
CGCGTTCAGATGCGCGATCCCAACGCCACGTATCACAGGATGACCTCGGCGGAGCTGGCCCAGCTCGCTCCCGGCTTCAACTGGCCGACTCTCTTCAGCGGCGAGGGTCGGGCCGACATCTCGACGATCAACGTACAGAATCCTGACTTCATGAAGGCAGCGGACACCATGTTGGGCTCGGTGCCGCTCGATGACTGGAAGGCGTACCTCCGCTGGCACCTGGTCGATGTATCGGCTGGGAGTCTCAGCTCGGCGTTCGTGAACGAGGACTTCCGTTTCGGGAGTACTCTGAGCGGCGCCAAGGAGATGCTGTCTCGCGATAAACGCTGCGCCCGCGCGACCGATGCCGGGTTGAGGGACGCGCTCGGACAGGCGTACGTAGCACAATACTTCACGCCGCAGGCGAAGCAGCGCGCGCTCGAGATGGTGCGAAACCTGGAGTCGGTGTTTCACGACCGGCTTCAGACCCTGGGCTGGATGAGCGATACGACCAAAGTTCAGGCGACGGGGAAGCTTGCCGCCTTTACGAACAAGATCGGCTACCCCGACAAGTGGCGCGATTATTCGACCCTGACGATCAAGCCCGGACATTTTCTCGACAACCAGGTCGCGGTGCGCCAGTACGAGCGCCGGCGCACGCTCTCGAGGATCGGCCAGCCGGTCGATCGCGCCGAGTGGGGAATGACCCCGCCGACGGTCAACGCGTACTACAACCCGTCGATGAACGAGATCGTGTTCCCGGCCGGCATCATGCAACCGCCGTTCTTCGATCCGAAGGCCGATGACGCGGTGAACTACGGTGGAATGGGGGCGGTCATCGGACACGAGATGACGCACGGTTTCGACGACCAGGGCGCGCAGTTCGACGCGCAGGGCAATCTCCGCAACTGGTGGGGCGCGTCCGATCTCGAGAAGTTCAAGCGCGGCACGGGACTCGTGGCGTCGCAGTTCGACGGATATACGGTTCTCGACAGCGTCCACGTGAATGGGAAGCTCACGCTTGGCGAGAATCTCGCAGATCTGGGAGGCCTCTCGGTCTCCTACGCGGCGCTGGAAAAAGCCCTGGCCGCGAAGGGAAGGCCACCCCTGATAGACGGGTTTACTCCCGAGCAACGCTTCTTCCTGGCGTGGGCACAGATCTGGAGGCAGAACATTACGCCGGAAGCGCAGCGCGTCAGGATCAACACGGACCCGCACTCTCCCGGTAGGTGGAGAACCAATGGCCCGGTGTCGAACCTGTCGCAATTCGCCGCCGCGTTCGGGTGCAAGCCAGGGGATCCAATGGTCAGGCCCGATTCGGTGAGGCCGGTTATCTGGTAGTCACCTACTGCAACTGAACGAGAGGTTAGCTGGAAGCCTTGCAGCTCTAAGCAGGAAGCCTTTGAACGTCGGGACGTAATTGGTGGCGTGTTGGGAAAAGCAGTTGCTTTTGCCCGGACACATACCGATAACGTCCCGGCGTAGTGGAGCTTACAGCGTTCAGCTTCAAAGCTTCCAGCTCACCTCTCGTTCAGTTGCCGTTCAGTTGCCGTTCAGTCGTCGGCCGGCCGCATCCGTAGTCTAGCCCGTTCGCAACGACTAACTTGAAGGCATGACTGCCCGGAGCTTCTTCTACCGGGAGACAGAGGGGATTCGCGTTACGGTGCGACCCGTCTATCTCCGCGATCACTCGGAGCCTTCGCAGAGCCATTACGTATTCGCCTATTTCGTGCGCATCGAGAACGTCGGAACGATGGCTGCGCAGGTTCTCACGCGCCGCTGGCTGATTCACGATTCGGTTGGGGAGGGAGTGGACACCGAAGTGATCGGCGAAGGTGTGGTCGGCGAGCAGCCGACGATCGTGCCAGGCGCGGTCCACGAGTACCAGAGCTTCTGCATTCTGAAGTCGGGAG
>DASWBC010000555.1:0-5123 GCA_036390815.1 Gemmatimonadaceae bacterium | reverse complement strand
ATCGAGAAGCAGGTGGAGACGCTTCAGCACGCAACGACGATCTACCTCCATCCGAACTTTCCGCTGCTCGCAAAGAAGCTCGCGTCGAAAATGCCCAAGGGACTCGACGTCACCTATTTCGTGAACGATGGCAGCGAGGCCAACGATCTCGCGGTCACGATGGCAAGACTTTTTACGGGGAACACTGACGTCATTGCTTTGCGGAACGGATATCACGGCGGCTCGCCCAGCTCGATGGGCCTGACGTCGCACAATACCTGGAAATTCCCGGTACCGGGGGCGGTTGGAATCCACCATGCCGTCTCTCCCGATCCATACCGGAGCCAGTTCTCGGGCACCCCCGAGGAGATCGCATCCAGGAGCGCGGACGACATACGTGAAATCATCCGCTACTCGACGCCCGGCAAGATCGCGGCGTTCATCGCCGAGCCGATTCAGGGTGTAGGAGGCGCGACGCATGGAGCGCGGAACTATCTGAGTGAGGCGTACAAGATCACGCGCGAGCACGGCGGCCTTTGCATCGCCGACGAAGTCCAGACCGGCTTTGGACGCACCGGCGACCACTACTGGGGGTTCGAGAACTTCGATGTCGTGCCGGACTTTGTCACGATGGCGAAGGGGATCGGCAACGGCGTTCCCCTTGGCGCCGTTACGACGAGGATGGACATCGCCCAGGCGCTGACGCAGCGAATCCACTTCAACACCTTTGGCGGAAACCCTGTATGCATGGCGGCCGGGCTCGCGGTGATCGACGTCATCGATGAGGATGGGCTTCAGGAGAACTCGCGGGTGCTCGGCAAGAAGCTCAAGGACGGATTCAGGGAGCTCGCAAAGCATCAACCACTCATCGGCGACGTCCGCGGCATGGGATTGATGCTCGGCGTCGAGCTTGTGCGCGACAGAAAAACGAAGGAGCCGGCAAAGAAAGAGACGCTCGCTCTTCTCGAAGCCGCGCGTGAGATGGGCGTTCTGGTCGGCAAGGGTGGGCTCGACGGCAACGTGCTGCGCATAAAACCGCCGATGTGCATCACGGCTGCGGACGCGGATTTCACACTGGACGTGCTCGATCGGGCGCTGACGGCCGTTGCCAAGTAAAAAGCGTACGGCTCGCAGGAGCCCATCATCGAGCAAGAAGCCCTCGCGTAGGCACTTCTCAGTGCGTAAGAAGGCCTCGGCGCGTAAGAGAGGCTCAGCGAGCAGGAAGCCCTCCACGAGCAGCAAGCCGTTTGCCCTCGCGCGGAGCAAAGGATCGGTGGTATTCGACAAGATCATCAAGGGTGGAAACATCGTCACGCCGGCAGGAACGTTCGTCGGCGACATCGGAATCACCGGAGAGAGGATCTCGGCGCTGGGCAGGAATCTCGAAGGCGACGAATCGACGAAGGTCATCGACGCGAAGGGTCATCACGTGATCCCGGGCGTGCTCGACGTACACGTGCACCTCGAGCTTCCGTTCTGCGGGACTGTGTCGGCAGATGATTACCGCACGGGCACCCGTGCTGGGGCCCGCGGCGGTGTGACCACCCTCATCGACTTCGCGATTCCCTACGCGGGCGAATCCCTCTCGCAGGCAGCCGACAACTGGATGAAGAAGGCGAAAGGCAAGTCACTCATCGACTACACCTTCCACATCTGCATCACGCGCTGGAATGAGCACAAGGATCAGATCAAGGGGATGGTCGATCGTGGCTTCACCACCTTCAAGGAATTCATGATCTATGAATCCGAGGGTTGGCAGTCGGACGACCGGGCGATGTTCGGCACGCTCGAGAAGATGAAGGAATACGGGACCATGCTACTCGTGCATGCGGAATCCGCACGGGTCCTCGACGAGTTGATCGCTCGGCATCACACGCCGGAGCTGATGCAGAAGTACGGTGCACGGCTGCATCCGATGACGAGGCCGAATTTCATCGAGGCCGAGGCTATCCAGCGCGCGGTGCAGTGGTGCGAGGCTACAGGCGGACAGCTCTACATCGTTCACATGTCGACCGGCGAAGGCGCCGACATCATTCGAGCGGCGCAGGCGCGCGGCGTCCCCGTGCTGGCGGAGACGTGCGTCCAGTACCTGGTGCTCGATGATTCCGTGTTCGAGAGAGAGGACGGGCATCTCTTCGCCTGTTGTCCACAGCTCAAGAAGCAAAAAGACGTGCAGCGCCTCTGGAGGGGACTAAAGAGCGGGGAAGTGTCCGTAGTGTCGACAGACACGTGCACTTTCAATCGAGAGCAAAAGGCGATGTGGGAGGGAGACTGGACCAAGATCCCGATGGGGATGCCCGGCCTGGAGACACTGATGCCGCTCACCTACACGCACGGTGTGCTCGCGGGGAAGATCACGCTCGAAGAGATGTGCACCAAGCTCTCCACCAATCCCGCCAAGATCATGGGACTCTATCCGCGGAAGGGCGCAATCCAGGTTGGAGCGGACGCGGATATCGCGATCATTCATCCGAAGAAAAAGCACAAGGTCGATCCCGAGTCGATGGAGACCAATGCCGACTGGTCGCCCTACGATGGGTGGGATCTCGCCGGCTTCGCGCGCACGACGCTTTCGCGCGGCGATGTGATCGTCGACGATTACCAGGTCGTCGGCAAGGAGGGGCGCGGGAAGTGGCTGCCGCGTAAGACCGCGGGCCTCGCGTCGTGACCACAACGGCCGCGGGCGCGACGTACGCGGCCGAGGCGATTTCCGTTCCGGACGACATCCAGCACAGTCCGCTCTGGAACAAGGATCTCGCGCCCACGCCACTATCGCGGCGCACGTGGTCCACTTACAACATTGCGGCGCTGTGGATCGGGATGAGCGTGGTGATCACCACCTACACGCTCGCGTCCGGATTGATGCAGGAAGGGATGACCTGGTGGCAGGCGTTGATGACGATCCTCCTCGGCAACGTGATCGTGCTCATCCCGATGGTTCTGAACGCGCATGCCGGAACCAAGTACGGGATCTCATTCCCTGTGATGTGCAGAGCGAGCTTCGGAGTTCGCGGGGCAAATATCCCTGCGATGCTCCGCGCCGTCGTAGCGTGCGGGTGGTTCGGCATTCAGACGTGGATCGGTGCGCTCGCGCTCAACACGCTCTTCGTTGCCGCGTGGCCGAGCTGGGCCTCGGTCACGGGGGGCGTGGCTCTGGCGTTTGCCCTGTTCTGGCTGATTCAGGTCGCGATCATCGCGAGAGGAATCGAGGGAATCAAGATGCTTGGTAGCTACGCTGCGCCCTTTCTCCTCTCCGGTGGAATCCTGCTGTTGCTATGGGGAATCCGACACGGCGGAGGACTGGGCCACATCCTGACGGAATCGCAGCGGCTGCAAGGCAAGACGTCGAACGTTTCGTTCTGGAGACTCTTTCCACCGGCGCTCACGGCAAACGTCGGATACTGGGCAACGCTCAGTCTCAACATTCCGGACTTCACCCGCTACGCCAGGAGCCAGCGATCGCAGGTCACCGGGCAGGCGCTCGGCCTTCCGACGACGATGACGACGTTCGCGTTCATCGGCGTGGCGGTGACCAGCGCGACGATCGTGATCTTCGGAAAGGCTGTCTGGGATCCCGTCGTCCTCGTTACGATGATCGGTGGCCCCGTACTGATAATCTTTGCCGCACTGATCGTCCTCGCCGCCCAGCTCCACACGAACATGGCGGCAAACGTCGTCTCGCCCGCGAATGACTTCTCGCATCTGAGCCCAAAGCGAATCAGCTTCGTGACCGGTGGAATCATCACCGCGATCATCGGGATTCTCATGATGCCGTGGAAGCTGTACGCCGGCGCGAGTGCGTACATCTTCACCTGGCTGATCGGGTATTCGAGCCTCATGGGCGCGCTCGGCGGAATTCTCATCTGTGACTATTGGCTGCTGAGAAAGCAGCGGCTCGAAGTGGACGATCTGTTCCGCATGAATGGCCGTTACAGCTATTGGAGTGGAGTGAATCCCCGCGCCGTGGTGGCGCTCGTTCTCTCGATACTCCCGGTTGCGCCTGGGTTCCTGCGGGCCGCGGTCACACCCGGTGGACGGGTTGCGCACCCTGACTTGTTCGATCAACTCTATTCGTACGCGTGGTTCGTAACGTTCGGCCTCAGTTTTCTGATTTACTGGCTTCTGATGCGAGGTCAGATCGCTGCCGGCAAGTCGACAACCGCAAAATCATAGGGAGATTGCAGGATGGCTCGTGTCGTGAAGTGTGGTCTCATTCAGGCGTCGCATGCCGGCTCGACCGAAGCGCCGCTCGAGAAAATCCGCGAAGCCAATATCGAGAAGCATCTCAAATTCCTGGATCAGGCGGGGAAGCAGGGCGTACAGATCGTCTGCATGCAGGAGATCTTCACCGGCCCGTATTTCTGCGCCGAGCAGAATACGAAGTGGTACGACGCGGTGGAGAAGATTCCCGACGGGCCGACGACGCGGCTGATGCAGGAGGTGGCAAAAAAGCACTCGATGGTGATTGTCGCGCCGCTCTACGAGGAAGATGAAACTGGCGTCTACTACAATACCGCGGCAGTCATCGACGCAGACGGGACGTACCTCGGCAAGTACAGGAAGAGCCACATACCCCACACCGCGCCGGGTTTCTGGGAGAAGTTCTATTTCAAGCCCGGCAATCTCGGATACCCGGTGTTCAAGACGCAGTTCGCGGACATCGGAGTCTACATCTGCTACGACCGGCACTTCCCCGAGGGCGCGCGCGAGCTCGGGCTGAATGGCGCGGAGATCGTGTTCAATCCATCGGCAACGGTGGCGGGGCTCTCAGAGTATCTGTGGAAGCTGGAGCAGCCGGCGCACGCGGTAGCCAATGCGTTCTTCGTGGGTGCGATCAACCGCGTTGGCACCGAGAAACCCTGGAACATCGGGGAGTTTTACGGGCAGAGCTACTTCTGCGATCCGCGCGGGCAGATTATCGCGCAAGCGTCGCGGGACAAGGACGAGTTGATAACCGCGGACCTCGACCTCGACAAGATTCGCGAGGTCAGGAATATCTGGCAGTTCTATCGGGACAGGCGGCCCGAGACTTACTCGGGGCTCTGCAAGCTCTAGGACTCTAAACTGCAACCATATGACTACCGGCCGGGGGCAGTGGGCGGGTCGGCCCGGGGCTGCGAGCGCGCTGTTTGGTGCGCGCGAGC
>DASWBC010000554.1:0-6925 GCA_036390815.1 Gemmatimonadaceae bacterium | reverse complement strand
CGAAGAGTCGCGCGTTCTCGATGGCGACTGCCGCCTGGCGCGCGATCAGCATTATGAGATCCAGATCGTGCCCGTCATACGCGTCGGTCTTGTACGAGAGGACCTGCATCACCCCTACCGTCCGGTCGTGGTAGGTGAGGGGCGCCGTAATCTCGCTCTTCACTTCCCGCTTCGATGCAACCTGGAAAATCGTTCCCTTCCACCAACGTTCCGGCTTCGAGGAAATGATCGGCACGCCCGTCTGGAAGACCTTGGCGATCGTCTCCGTTCCATTCGGGAAGTCGAGGACACTCTCCCCCTTGCGCTCCTCGGAATCGACGATGATGCATTGTGCGTTGAACTTCTCGCGCATGGAGTCGGCGATCATGAGCGCGAAGCAAGGCGCGTCCACCACCGACGCGACCGCCTTGTAGATCTCGCGGTACGCTTCATTCAATTAGATCGTGGCCGAGATGGCCTGCTGCACCGTCGCGACCGCCGCGAATCGCGCGGCGCGACGCTCGAGCTCGGCGACGAGCTCAGTCGTCAATGAACTCCACCGTCACCGGGCGCGTGATCACGCCGGCTCTGACGCCTTCGTCGAGGAAGAGCCGAATTGCCGCGCGACCGCGCTCGCCGTAGTCGAGCGTCCAGTCGTTCACATACATCCCGACGAACGTGTCGGCCTTGCTCCGATCGAGTCCGCGCGCATAGCGCATCGCGTGGTCGAGAGCATTCTTGCGATGATCGAGGCCATACGCGATGCTCGCCCGAAGGTGCCGGGAGACCTTTTTCTGGACGTCGCGGGGCATGTCCTTCCGGATGACATTACCGCCGAGTGGAAGCGGCAGTCCCGTTTTCTCGAGCCACCAGGCGCCCATATCGGCAACGAGGTGCAATCCTTCGTCCTTGTAAGTAAGCTGGCCCTCGTGAATCAGGAGTCCTGCATCGACGCCGCCGCCGAGGACGGACTGCTCGATCTGATCGAAAGGAACGACGACCGGAACGAAATCCGGCTGAAAGAGCCTCAGAGCCAGGTACGCGCTCGTCATCAGTCCAGGCACGGCGACGCGCTTGCCGGCAATGTCTTCGCGCGTCATCGGCTGTTTCGCCACGAGCATCGGTCCGTAGCCATCGCCCATCGACGCACCGTGGGGGAGGAGAGCGTACAGTTCGGAGAGATACGCATAGGCGTGAATCGAGACCGCAGTCACGTCGAGCTCTCCGCGCATCGCGCGGCCGTTCAGCGTCTCGATGTCCTGGAGCTCATGGACATAGCTGATTCCCTGAGTATCGATCTGTCCGTCGGCGAGCGCGTAGAACATGAACGCATCGTCCGAGTCAGGACTGTGGGCCAGATGAATCGTGCTGGGTGACGTCATGACTTCATTCCAAGGCTTTTTCGTGCCTGCGATAGAGCGTTCGTGATGTCGTCCTGGTGCCGGGTGTACTCGTCGCGTTTCTTTGGCAGCTCCGCTTTCTGTGCGGCGATCAGCCTTCGCTCGTAGGAATGGAGCTGAGTGGTGTCGCCAGCGAGGCTAGCAAGGCGTGCTTCCAGAATCAGTCCGAGAAGATGATTCGGATTCTCGCGCAGGATGGTGTCAGCCTGCGCCTTGGCGAGTGGAAGCGCGCCCGCCACCTCACCGATCCGCCCCATGTCGTAGCGCTGATCCGCGTTGAGTGGCGAGAGCATCTGATAGGCGGTCAAAGCCATCGGCGCAAAGAACTGGACGCTGTCGATCTTTCCCTGTGTGGCGAGCAGCATTACACGGTTGTAAAGGCGATCGGCGCGCTCCTGCGGCGACAGGCTCGAGATGTCGGGGGCGCGGGCTCCGGCCGATTGATCATCGGTAGCGGTTCCTCGATCGTCGAGTCCAACCTGTGGCAACGCATTTTGCGAACCGTCAACGGTGCTTCCGCGGGTGGCATTGAAGCCGCGACCGGCCGCCATCGCGAACAGAGCGAGAAACGCCAGTGCAGCCACGACCCATGGAAGCACGTTCGTTCTCGCTTCGCCCATGACGGGCGCTGCGGCTCCGACCGGGGTGCCGCAGCGGTGACAGAACCTGGCGCCAGGGTTTAAATCGGCTGCGCAGGAGGCACAAGTGGCCCCCGCCAGGGGGGCGCCACAGCTCGCGCAGTATCGACCAGCCGCTGCTGCGCCGCAGGACGGACAGGTTGTGCCAGAGTCGGATGAAGCTGGAGGGGGAGACGCCATTCGCTGAAGTTAGTTAAGCGCCGTTCCCTGTGCATCTCGCTACCGACAGAGATCTGAACTACAACTCATGACTACCGGCCGGGGGCTTTCGGCGGGTCCGCTTTCGGCTACGGGCAGGCTGTTCCACTCTATTCAACTGGCTTTGCGATAGTGAACGCATGCCCCCCTGCGCCGGCGCGCGCACCAAAACAGCCCGCCCGCCGCCCACCGCCGACACGCCATCAGCCCCCGGCCGGTAGTCATAAGTTGTAATTCGACGCCATTTCCACCATTGAGGGGTCAGACCGGAAAGAGCATCTCCCGGTACTTGGGCAGCGGCCAGTAATCGTCTCCGACCGACAGCTCCAGTGCGTCGCACGCCTTTCGCACTTCAGCCATGGTGTCGGCTCCTTCTGATGTGAGCATCTCCGCCTGCCCGGTCGGATCATCATGCTTCGCTTCAACGCGAGCAATGACATCGCTCATGTCCTCGCGAAACTCCTGGAGCTCCTGGACCAACTCGCCCACCTGATTTGCCGTGACTATCTGAGGAATCACAGCCACGCCTGCCGCCTTGGACTGTGAAGCAGCCTTGGAGAGTAGTCCGAGATAGCTAAAAGCCGCCGGAATGACCATGGTGTCCACGATCTCGCGCATGGTGTGCAACTCGATCAGCATGTCCTTCACGTAGCGCTCGACGCGGACGTGATAGCGGGACTCCAACTCCTCCTTGGTGAGGACTCCGAGCTTGGTAAGGAGCGACCGCGACTGCTTCGACACAAGCTCCTTCAGAGCCTCCGGAGTCCGGCGCAGGTTCGGAAGGCCACGCTTCTTCGCCTCAACCACCCACTCCTCCGAATAGTTGTTTCCCTCGAAGCGAATCGCCGATGTGTCCTTGAACACCTCTCGAACGACCTTGAGCACCGCGTCGTCCACCGACTTGGTCTTCTTAAGAACCTCGCGGAGCGAATCCGTGATCTCGCCAATCGAGTCCGCGACAACGGTGTTCAGCAACGCGACCGGGAATGCGATCGAGGCCGAAGACCCCACCGCGCGGAACTCGAACTTCTGACCGGTGAATGCGAATGGAGAAGTACGATTGCGATCGGTGTTGTCACGCTGAACTTCCGGCAGCTTTGCGACGCCTAGCTTGATCATCTGTTGTTCGGCGGTCCCGGAACTCTTTCCAGCGGCGATCTCCTCGATGACCTTGGTGAGCATGTCGCCCATGAAAACAGAGATGATCGCTGGTGGCGCCTCGTTGGCTCCGAGCCGGTGCTCGTTGCCCGAGGTTGCGATTCCGGCGCGAAGCAGGCCCGAGTGTTTGTGGACTCCCCGAAGCACGGCGGCGAGGAAGACGAGGAAGCGAATGTTATGGTGAGGCGTCTTTCCGGGCTTAAGGAGGTTCAAGCCGTCGAGCTCCGACGAGTCGGCGATCACCGACATGGACCAGTTGCAGTGCTTTCCCGAGCCGTTGATTCCAGCGAAGGGTTTCTCGTGCAATAGCGCCTGCAGGCCGTGCCTGAGCGCTACGCGACGCAGTGTCGCCATCACGAGCATGTTGTGATCGACGGCGAGATCCGTTTCCTCGAAATACGGCGCCATCTCGAACTGGCAGGGCGCTACTTCGTTGTGACGAGTAGTGATGGGCACCCCGAGCTTGTAAAGCTCGAATTCCGCCTCGGAAATGCATCCCTGGATGCGCTCCGGAATTCCGCCGAAGTAGTGGTCCTCGAGCTGCTGCCCGCGCGGCGGCGGAGCGCCGATGAGAGTGCGACCGCCCATCACGAGATCCGGCCGCATCGCAAAGTGCGAGCGATCAATAAGGAAGTATTCCTGCTCGGGTCCCAGTGTTGTGAAGACGCGCTGCACGCCCTTGTCGCCGAGCAGCTCGAGCAGCTCGATGGACTTCTGCGAGAGCACATCGGAGCTTCTGAGAAGCGGAGTCATTTCATCGAGCGCTTCTCCGTTATATCCGATAAAGACCGAGGGAATGCAGAGAGTACGGGCACCAGTCGACTCAACAATGAAGACCGGGCTGGCGGGATTCCAGGCCGTATAACCCCGCGCTTCCCACGTCGCCCGCAGTCCGCCAGAGGGGAAACTCGACGCGTCGGGCTCGCTCTGAATCAGCTGGTCGCCGGTGAAGGATTCCATCGGCTGCCGGTCGTCGTCGAACGCGAAAAACGCGTCGTGCTTTTCTGCCGTGAGCCCGGTTTGCGGTTGGAACCAGTGGGTGAAGTGGGTCACCCCGCGCGAGACCGCCCACTCCTTGATGACCTGCGCGACGACCGGCGCGATTGCGCGGTCGAGCTTTTTGCCGTGACGGATGGATGCGGCGAGGCTGCCAAAGACTTCTCGTGGAAGCTTATCGCGCAGCTGCCTAACGCCCAGGATGTTGACGCCGAAGTACTGGGAGGTCGGCCCGGGTATCCCGTCCTTGCTGAAGCCGGGAGCGATTCGGGGCTCCCGATTCGAGATCTCGTTCAGAAGAGCTTTTCGCGAAGTGATGGCGGCGGCTGTCATTGATAGTCTGCGCAGATGAGATTGTAAGCGAAAAAGTGCACAACCGGCACATTTGAGCGATCAAATTCGCTATTTCGATCCACAAATGCAAGGAATGCGCTTATTCGTGTGCAAGATTTGCAAAATGCTGGCAAGCGGGCTACGTTCAGCCCAATGCCTCGCCATCGCGCTCAGATTCCCGACACGTCGGGTGCCACGGCCCAGGACATCCTGGACCTCGCCACCACCAACAACGTCCGCTTTCTCAGACTGCAATTCACGGATATCCTCGGCATCAACAAGAACGTCGAGCTTCCAGCGTCGCAATTCGAGAAAGCTCTGGCGGGAGACATTATGTTCGACGGTTCCTCGATCGAAGGATTCGTACGGATCGAGGAATCGGACATGCTGCTGGCGCCGGATTTCAGCACATTTCAGATATTTCCATGGGGTGACGAAAAGAGTCGCGTTGCCAGGCTGATCTGCGACATCAACACTCCTGACGGCAATCCCTTTGCCGGAGATCCGCGGGGAGTGCTCAAGAAAACAATCGCCCGCGCGGCCAAGCTCGGGTACACGATGAACGCCGGGATGGAAGCCGAGTTCTTCATGTTCAAGCCGCGGCCGGACGAGGAGCCGTCGACGGTCACGCACGACGTCGGATCGTATTTCGACCTCGCACCGGCCGATCTGGGGGAAGATGCGCGGCGCGCGATCGTAGATATCCTCGAGCAAATGGGGTTCGAAGTCGAAGCGGCGCACCACGAGGTCGCGCACGGCCAGCACGAGATCGATTTCAGATACGCCGAGGCACTGAAGACAGCGGACAACATCGCGACGTTCCGATTCGTTGTGAAGTACGTCGCACGGACATTCGGGCTCACCGCGTCGTTCATGCCGAAGCCGATCTTCGGGCAGAATGGAAGCGGCATGCACACCCATCAATCGCTCTTCCGCGGGAAAGACAATGCCTTCTGGGACGAGAAGTCAGAGTGGGAGCTTTCCAGCACGGCGCTCCACTACATTGGGGGCCTGCTCCGACACGCGCGTGGCTTCACCGCGATAACGAACCCGCTCGTCAACTCGTACAAGAGGCTCGTTCCCGGATTTGAAGCGCCGGTGAACGTAGCGTGGTCGATGCGCAACCGTTCGCCGATGATCCGGATTCCGGATCGTCGCGGCTCAGGGACCAGAATCGAGCTGCGAATTCCCGACCCTGCCGCGAATCCGTATCTGGCGCTGGCGGTGCAGCTGGCTGCGGGACTTGACGGCATCGCGACCCAGGCCGATCCTCGCGAGCCGGTGAACAGCAACATCTGGGAGATGTCGCACCGGGAGAAGCGTCGTCTCAGAATCGACGACCTGCCACACAATCTGGGAGAAGCGTGCAATGAACTGGAGAAGGACGATGTGATCACCGGAGCACTCGGCGAGCACATCACGACTCAGTTTCTCGTCGCGAAGCGTCTCGAGTGGCAGGAGTATATCACGCAGGTCTCGCAGTGGGAGCTCGATAACTATCTCGCCAAGTACTGAGACGGCATACGGCAAGATCGTGAGATCCATTCCGATGGGTCTCACGGTGCTGAGACTTCTGCTGGCGCCGGTGCTTGTCTGGCTCGTGTATGCGAATGCCCCCGGAATCGCATTTGCGACGGTGATACTGGCCGCTTTTCTCTCGGACTACTTCGACGGTGTGATTGCCCGCCGAGTAGGAGTCGCGAGCGCCGAGCTGCGTCACTTCGACAGTAGAACTGACCTTGTGTTCTACGCGACGGCGGCGTGGTCCGTGTGGCGCCTGCATCCGGATCTGGTCCGGTCCATTGCGATTCCGGGGCTGATCGTCATCGGGCTCGATGTCGTCCGCCACCTTTTCGACTTCGCGAAGTTCAGAAAGGACGCAGCCTACCACGCCTGGAGCTCGAAGGTGTGGGGCCTCTCGCTCGCCTTGGCGTTGGTGCTACTGATGGGCTTCGGCGTGACCCAACCGTTCGTCGCGATCACGGTTGTGCTCGGTGTCATTGCCCAGGTCGAAGGGTTATTGATCTCGGTCGTGCTTCCCATCTGGACCCACGATGTTCCGACGCTGTTTTACGCGCTCCAGATCAGAAAGAATCATGTGGGAATCGGCGCAGGCGGGAAGCAGAGACCGGGTTAGTTATTTATCTAATGACGAATCCGCCTCAGCGGCTATGTTTCCGCTTTCGCCCCGTGCTCTTGCGGGGGACCTTGGCACCCTTCTTC
>DASWBC010000553.1:0-5047 GCA_036390815.1 Gemmatimonadaceae bacterium | reverse complement strand
TCGCGCCCGATGTAGTCGATGTCGCCTCAGGGGTCGAGAGCGCGCCCGGCATCAAGGATCCGTGGTTAATGCGGGAGTTCTACGCCGCGGCCACCGGACTTCACCCCCGCTAGCCGTGGCGACGGAAACCCTTCACCGTTTCGGCGCGTTCGGTGGGCAGTACGTGCCCGAGACTCTGATCCCCGCGCTCGACGAGCTGGATGCCGCGTTCGACCAGGCGATCCGGGACCCGGAGTTCCAGCGTGAGCTGGACCGCCTGCTCAAGGAATACGTCGGACGACCATCTCCGCTCAGCACCGCGCCGCGGTTATCCAAGGCGGTCGGGTGCGATGTGTACCTCAAGCGCGAGGATCTGAATCACACCGGCGCGCACAAGATCAACAGCGCGCTGGCGCAAGCGCTGCTGGCGCAGCGGATGGGCAAGCGTCGCATCATCGCGGAAACGGGGGCGGGCCAGCACGGAGTGGCAACGGCGACCGTGTGCGCGCGTTTCGGCCTCGATTGCACTGTTTACATGGGCGAAGAGGACATGCGACGGCAGGAGCTCAACGTCTATCGCATGCGGCTCATGGGAGCGAAAGTGGTCCCCGTCCTTTCGGGAACGCGCACCCTCAAGGACGCGACCAGTGAAGCGATTCGCGATTGGGTCACGAACGTCAACGACAGCTACTACATCATCGGCTCAGTAGTCGGTCCGGCGCCGTATCCTCGTATGGTCCGCGATTTCCAGTCCGTCATCGGACGCGAGGCAAAGGCCCAGATGCTCGAGACTGCCGGGCGGGCGCCCTCCAGCGTCGTGGCGTGCGTCGGCGGCGGATCCAACGCGATGGGGATATTCCACGCATTCGTGCCGGACCTGGCGGTGGAACTGGTGGGAGTCGAGGCGGCGGGAAGGGGACTCGACTCGGGTGAGCACTCCGCCTCCCTCCAGCGCGGCGTTCCGGGGGTCCTCCACGGCTCGCTCAGCTACCTGCTTCAGGATGAAAGCGGCCAGGTCCATCCCGCGCACTCCATCTCAGCCGGGCTCGACTACCCTGGAGTAGGGCCTGAGCACTCCTACCTGAAAGAGACCGGTCGGGCGCTCTACGTCTCGGTCACCGACGACGAGGCAGTCGAGGGGCTCGGAATCCTCAGCCGGCTGGAAGGAATCATCCCCGCCCTGGAAACGTCACACGCGGTCGCCTGGGTCGTCAAAGAGAAGCAGCGGTGGAACACAGGCGACGCGGTGCTTATCTGCATCAGCGGTCGAGGTGACAAGGATCTCGCGCAGATAACTGAAATGGGACTACTTCCCGCATGACAACGTCGGTTCCACCAAAGACCGAGGATCATTGGCTCGATGAGCCATCGTTCCCGATTGTCTACGTCACCGACCTGCTGAAGGCCTTCGTGAAGGCCGTTCGCGCGCATCAGCTCTACCTGCCGAACAATCCGATGCACGCGCGATCCCTCGAAGCCGTGAGGGAATCGTTTGCCACGCTCTGGACGCACACCGACGAAATCGATCTGCAAGTGGTGGAAACGCGACTCGAGTGGGAAGGGCGCGTCGTTCTCGATGAGGAGGGGCGCACCAGTGACAACATTGCCTGGCTCCTCTACAAGGATGGCGTTCGCGAGCTGAAGATGCTGAGGGGTTTCGAGGAGGAAGAGCTTGGCGTGTTCTTCAACCTCCTGCAGCGTGTGAGGAAGGCGACGGATGACGACGACGACCTGCTTACTCTAATGTGGGAGCGCGAATTCACAACGCTGCAGTACCGATACGTCGACCTTACCCAGGAAGGCGGCCCGGGCGTCGAGTCGATGGAGCGGGCCGAGCAAAAGGAACAGATTCTTTCGCCGGCGCAGGCCGAGGCCGGTCTGGAATCGACCCAATCATCCATCGCCAAGATGGACGAGTTCGACGCGACGCTCTATTTCCTCGACGATCGCGAAGTCGAATACCTGCAGGGCGAGATCAAGCGGGAATTTTCCACCGATTTGCGGCCGGCTGTAATCGCGTCGCTTCTCGACACGTTCGAGAACCAGAAGGACCCGACCGTGCGCGAGGAGATCTGCGGACTGCTCGACTATTTCCTCCTCATTCTCCTCTCCACCGCGCAGTATCGAAACGCCGCGTACTTACTGCGCGAAGCAGGCGTGACTGCGAACCGCGCGCCGGAGGTGCTGGAGCCGCAGAAGAATCGGCTCGTACAGCTCGGCGAGCTGATGAGCGATCCGAAGCCGCTGGGACAGCTTCTTCAGGCGCTCGAGGATTCTCCGCTTCGCGCCCCCCAGCACGAGCTGGACGAGCTGTTCGGAATCCTCCAGCCGCGCGCGCTGGAGACGATTCTCAGCTGGATCGGACGCAGCAACAATCCTCCTCTCAAGATGCTGCTCGAGGTCGCGGCCGGTCGCCTGGCTAGTGGCAACAGCGCCGAGCTCATCCGACTTATCGGGTCGGACGACGAAGCAGTTGTCATCGAGGCGATCCGCCGAGCGGCGGCGCTCAAGTCGCCCGCCGCGGTGCCGGCGCTAGGAAAGATGCTCACTGTCGGAGAGCCCGAAATGCGCGTCGCCGCAGTGACGGCGCTCACGGAAATCGGCTCGGCCGGCGCGATGCAGATGCTCGAGCGGGCACTGATCGACGAGGACCGCGAAGTGCGCATTGTCGCCGTGCGTGCACTCGGCGCTCGCAACGCCAGGGCGGCGACGCCGCGAATCGAGGCCGCGATCAAGGGCAAGGAGCTGCGTGAGGGCAACCTGACGGAGAAGATGGCTTTCTTCGAAGCGTATGGTCTTCTCTGCGGTGACGCAGGGGTCACACTTCTCGACGGTCTGCTCAACTCCAAAGGATTCATGGGCAAGAAGGACGACGCCGAGATGCGCGCCTGTGCCGCGATGGCGCTGGGAAAGATCAATACCGCGAAAGCGATGGAGTCTCTCAATCGCGCGTCAGGCGAGAAGGATGTAATCGTCAGAAACGCAGTCAGCCGCGCGATCCGCGGAGGAACCGCGTGACGGGCGAGGCCACGAAGAAAGCTCCGGCCACGAAGACAGTCGCCGGCGACGGGGAGAGGGCATCAGGTGCCAACGTCCGTCGCAGCGGCAGAAATTTCATGATCGCGTTCTACGCAGGGCTGCGGGCGATCAAGCTCTATCCACTCGAGCACAGCGCCGTGCAGAAAACGCTGGTCGAGCTGGCGCATGTCGCCGAGGAGCTGCGCGCCGAAGAAGGCGAGCTCGAGTTCCGAGTCTCGGGAGAGTTCATCTTCATCAACGCGACGCGTCTCAGGCTCGATCTCAGCAACTACGCCACCTTCGGGCACATCCTGACCCTCTGCAAGCTCGCCGGCATCGGCGCGATTCACGTCGGCACTGACGGCACGGCCCGCGACTGGACGCTGCTCCTGTCGCTGATGGGCGGTGAAACCAAGAATTCGCCCGCCGAGAGATTCAAGGAGATTCAGTCCAGGCTCAAGGACGCCAAGATCGAGACGTTCCAGCTCGACGCTCCCACCCAAACCGCGACCGACCGCGAGTTCAACGAGGAATCAAAGGCAGCGGCCAACCGGACCTACTCCCATTCGGTTGCGGTCACCAAGGACGTCATCAATTCGGTCCGGATCGGCAAGACGCCAAACATCAGGAAGATCAAGCGCGTGGTGCAGGGGATCGTCGATCAGGTTCTGAACGAAGAGACTTCGCTCATTGGACTGACCGCGATCCGCGACTATGACGAATACACGTTCACGCACTCGGTGAACGTGTGCATCTTCTCGATCGCGCTCGGCCGCCGTCTCGGCATGAACAAGCTCCAGCTGTATGAGCTGGGCCTCGCTGCGCTCATGCACGATATCGGCAAATCGCGCGTTCCAATCGATCTGCTGCAGAAGACCGGCGAGCTCACCGACGAAGAGTGGAAGTGGATGGCGGCTCACCCGTGGCTTGGCGTACTCGTGCTTTTCCAGTTCCGTCGCCAGCAGGAAGAGCTCTCGTACCGCGCCATGACGGTGTGCCAGGAGCACCACATGAAAATTGATTTGACTGGCTACCCGAAATCCATTCGCCCGCGCCAGGTCAGCCTTCTCAGCAAGATCGTCTCGATCGCAGACGGGTACGATGCGGCCACATCGCGGCGTGTCTACAGAACGGAAGTCATCGCTCCCTCCGCAGTTCTCGAGGAGATGCGCGACAATCCGCGTCGCGGGCTGGATCAGGTGCTCGTGAAAGCATTCATCAACCTGCTGGGCATTTACCCGGTCGGAACGCTGGTAGTGCTGGACACGTTCGAGCTCGCCGTTGTCTCGGCAGCCAATCCGAATCCCGAGGCGCTGTCGAGACCGATCGTCAAGATCATCAGTGACGCGCAGGGGCATACGATCAATCCGCCCCTTCAGGTGGACCTGGCCGTTCCGGAGGCGGGAGGGCAATATGCCCGGACCATCATCAAGACGGCGGACCCCGATCGTTATGGCATCACTCCCGGCGACTACCTCATCTAACTCCATAACGCGTCGCTTCGACGCGCTCAGAAAGGAATCCCGCCGCGCCCTGGTCTGCTATGTAACGGCAGGCCATCCCGACGTCGGCCGTTCGCTGGAAACGCTGAGCGCCCTTGAAGACGGTGGCGCCGACATCATCGAGCTTGGCGTCCCCTTCTCGGACCCGATCGCGGACGGTCCGGTAATCCAGGCCAGCTCGCAGCAGGCGCTGGAGAAGGGAATGACGTACGACGGCGTGCTCGCCCTCCTCGAGCGCGCAAAGTGCCGCGTCCCGGTCGTTCTGTTCAGCTATTTGAATCCGATTCTCGCGGCGGGCCCGGACGCCCTCACCAGGGCGGCAGATTCAGGCGCCAGCGGGATTCTCGTCACCGACATTCCGGTCGGAGCCGATCCCGCGCGCGAGGAGTGGCTTGGCGCCAGTCCTCTGGCCTTCATCAGGCTCGTCGCTCCGACGACTCCGCGCGACAGAATGGCCGAGATCGCGCGGCACGGCAGCGGATTCGTTTATCTTATCAGCCGGCTCGGCGTCACCGGTGTCCAGCAAACGACAGCGGCATCGCTGCCCG
>DASWBC010000552.1:0-2394 GCA_036390815.1 Gemmatimonadaceae bacterium | reverse complement strand
GCTCCTTGGCAGAGCGCTTTCGATAGTTGTCGTATTCGGCCGAGAGCCTCAGATATCTGTCGCGCTCAGTCCCGGAATCAGGCTCGGCGCGGCTGGTCGCAGCGGCGCCGGCTTCCGCGGCGCCCGTCGCGGCGCGCGTGTCGGCTGCAGGGTCGGCTGCGGTGTCGGCTGCAGTGTCGGACGAGCCGCTGAACCCTGGATCAGCGCCCTGGCCGTCCCCCTGGCTCACGGAGCCTTCGGGCGCGTAGTCATTGGCGGAACCCATCGAACTCTGGTCCGGAACCGGCGCGTTATCGCCTTTCTTTTTCGAGTGTTTCATGTGCCTAAAGTTAACCGTTTGAGAGCGCGCGCCGCACCATCTCCAGCGCAGCCTGGGCTGCACGCTGTCTGATCTCGGCACGATCCCCGAAAACATGGAGGCGTCGTGCCCTCGCGTCTGTCCCATCTACACTAATCCAGACCAGCCCGACAGGCTTGTCAGGCGTGCCGCCCCCGGGACCGGCAATCCCCGTCACCGAAACCCCGACATCAGCACCCGTTCGTTCACGAACTCCGGACGCCATCTGTAGCGCCACCTGCTCGCTCACCGCTCCGTGGCGCTCGATGTCCTCGGCACGAACGCCCAGCGCGTTCACCTTTATATCGTTGTGGTAGGCGATTATGCCGCCCCGAAAGACATCGCTCGATCCCGGAATGCTCGTGATTCGCTCTCCCAGCATTCCGCCGGTGCAGCTCTCGGCAACGGCGAGCTTGAGCCCCAGCGAGCGCATTCTCTCCAGCACGACGGCCGCGAGATCCTCGTCGTCCTCTCCATACGCGTACGCCGATACCCTGCTCCGCAGTTTCAGAAGTGCTTCCTTTACGAGCTTCTCCGCACCTGCGCGGGGAAGTCCCCTGGCGGTGACGCGTAGGTCGACGCCGGCGACGCCCGGCAGAAAGGCGAGGGGGAGCGATCCGAGCTCGGTGCCGGGCTCGCCCAGAAAATTCGGCCCCAGCAGCTCCGCGATCGCCGATTCCGCGATTCCGGTCGTACGCAATGTCCCGGAGAGCACCAGGGTTTCCGCACCCTTGGAGCGTGACTTGATGGCCGGCAGAACCTCCTCCGCCAGCATTCCGCGCATCTCGCGCGGAACACCGGGGATCATCGCAACCCATCGGCCCTTGTCGTCCTCGAGCCAGATTCCGGGCGCCGAGCCGTGACGATTGGTGAGAATCCGCGCGCCTTCGGGAATCTCGGCCTGCGTGCGGTTGGTTGCGGGAAAATTGCTGTTGGGGAATCGCGCTCTCCAGCGCTGTTCGAGCGCGGTCGCGATCGCCTCGTCCAGCTTCATCTCGCGGCCGAAGATTTTCGCGATCGCCGGCTTGGTGAGATCGTCGCTCGTCGGTCCGAGTCCACCGGTCGTGATCACGGCGCCAGTCCGCTCGAGCGCCTCGCGCACGGCGCCCGCAATCTTGTCGGGCTCGTCGCCGACGGTAGTGCGACGAACGATCTCGACACCCGCGCTAGCGAGGGTCCGTGATATGTGCGCGGCGTTCGTATCTATCGTGAAGCCCAGGAGGAGCTCGTCACCGATTGTGATCAGCTCGACCTGCATTGCGTTCAAGCGGCGAACACGCCGGCAAATCGCCGGAGATAGAGGATCAAGGAGTAAACAGTGAGGAATACCGACGCGATCATGGTGACCGTGCCCACGATGCCGTTGAAGTTCGCGAACGCGCGCCACGCAACGCTGGTCCACCCTTCAACTCTGGCGAGAGTGGCCGCAAAGAACCAGAAGTAAGCCGAGCCGACCCATACGGACTGGAATCCCGTCTTCAACTTGGCCGGACCGATCGCCGAGATGACGACGCCCCGCCGCGCGGCCGCTTGTCGGAAAATGGTCATGAAGATCTCCCGCCCGATCACGATCGCGACTATCCACCATGGCAGCCCCACCTGCCCGAACGGAGTGATGAACTGGAGCCGGGCGGCGTCGATGCTCTCGGCGCCCGTGAGAGCGAACCGGTCGGTCGGCGGCGCCATGAGAACGAACATCGGAATCAGCGTCGCGAAGAGAAGCAGTTTGTCGGCGATTGGATCGAGCAGGCGGCCGAGGTCGGTGATGAGATTCCTGGTGCGCGCGAGCTTGCCATCGTAGTAATCGGTGACGGCGGCAACGATGTAGAGGGCGAATGCCGTGAATCGTGCTCCCGGGACGGCGATGAATGGCAGCGCCGCAATGAATGGCGCGGCGAGTATGCGGCCGGCCGTGATCGTATTCGGGAGGTTCACCGAAGCCTCACCAACCCGCTAGGCGAGCGCCTTCAGCACCAGCTTGCTCACGGCCTTGAGCGTGTCGAACACGCCGTCGCCGGCCACCGCGATCGCCTCGAAATACGGCGCCCGCTCCACCC
>DASWBC010000551.1:0-8753 GCA_036390815.1 Gemmatimonadaceae bacterium | reverse complement strand
ATCGTCTTCACGTTCATCTGTCTCGTGATTTACAGAGTCGGGGCGCACATCACGGCGCCGGGCGTCGACGTCGTCGCGCTCACCGATTTCTTTGCCAACAAGGGAAAGGGCGGTTTGCTCGGCCTTTACGACCTGTTCGTGGGCGGCGGCCTGTCGCATGCGACCGTGTTCGCGCTCGGCATCATGCCCTATATCTCGGCCAGCATCTTCATGCAGATCGCCGGCGTGGTGATCCCGACCGTCGAGAAAATGCAGAAGGACGAGGAGGGCAGAAAGCGCGTGACGCAGTGGACGCGCTACGTAACTGTCGTCCTGGCGGTGGTGCAGGGATGGGGATTCGCGCTCTTCACGTCGTCCCTCCAGAATGCGGTGGTAAATCCCGGCTTCGGCTTCAAGCTGCAGATGGTGCTGGTTCTCACCACCGGCGCGATGTTCGTGATGTGGCTCGGTGAGCAGATCACGGAGAGAGGACTCGGGAATGGCGCGTCGCTGATCATTTTCTTCTCGATCGTCGAGAGGTTCTGGCCGGGAATCATCAGCACTCTCGGGTTCGTGAAGACGCAGGCGGTCGGCCCCTTTTCGCTCGTGGTACTCGGCATCGTCATGGTGGGAGTCGTCGCCGGCACCATTGCGGTCACGATGGCCGCCCGCAGGGTGATGATCCAGATCCCGCAGCGCACGATGTCCCGCGGCAGACAACGCGAGGCGGCAAAGAACTTCATTCCGCTCCGTGTCAACGCCGCCGGCGTGATGCCGATCATCTTCGCTTCATCCGTGATCGTGGTCCCGGGGGCGATCGCATCCTTTAGCGGAAATGCGACGGCCGCCCAATGGGCGGAGTACGTTGCGCCAGGCACCTGGCTTTACTACGTCTCGCAGGCGATCCTCATCGTCTTCTTCACCTACTTCTACACGTCGATCATCTTCAACCCGGTCGACATCTCGGAGAACCTGAAGAAGCAGGGCGGATTCATTCCGGGCGTGAAACCCGGCGGCAAGACCGCCGAGTACATCGATCACGTGGTGTCACGGATCACGTTCCCGGGAGCGTTGTTCCTGACGTTCATCGCGCTCCTGCCGGTATTCATAGCCGACGCGATCAACGTGCCGTTCAGGTTCGGTGGCACGTCGCTCCTCATCGTGGTAGGTGTCGCGCTAGACACGATAACGCAGGTCAATCAGCACCTGCTGCTCAGGAAGTATGACGGCTTCATGAAGAAGGGCCGAGTGCGATTCCGGGGCCGCACGACCGGCGGCACTTACTAGACTCGATCGGAGGAGCCAAAAGCTCCTCCGAATCTTTTGCGGGTACCTCCGATGATCATCGTGCTGCTCGGCCCACCCGGGGCTGGTAAGGGAACGCAGGCAGACAAACTGGCCGTGCGCCTCGGGATTCCGAAGATTGCGACCGGCGACGTGCTGCGCGCGGCGCTGCGTGAGGGCACCAAGCGGGGCCTCGAGGCAAAGGCCTACATGGATGGGGGCGACCTGGTGCCGGACTCGGTGATACTCGGTATTCTTCAGGATGTCATGACCTCCCCCGCGACGAAGAAGGGAGCGATTCTGGATGGCGCCGTTCGCACCGTCCCGCAGGCGCAAGGGCTCGGGGTCATGCTTGCCGAGATCGGCAAGAAGGTGGACAAGGTGCTGCTGTTCGACGTGGACGACGACGAGCTGGTGAAGCGACTGAGCACCCGCACAGTGTGCGAGGGCTGTCAGACGCCCTACATGGGACGCGATCCCGGATCGAGCTGCGAGAAGTGTGGCGGGAAGCTTGTGCGCCGGAAGGACGACGAGCCGGAGGCCATCCGGAACCGGCTCGAAGTCTATCGCAGGCAGACAGCACCGGTGATCGACTGGTACCGTGACCAGAAGCAAAAGGTGCTGAAGATCGACGCTGACGCCCCCGTAGACGAAGTGACCGCCCGTGCCGTAAAGGCGCTCAGGAAATGATTCAGATCAAGTCGTCGCGCGAGATCGACATCATGGCGCGTGGGGGCGAGATACTGGCGGCGACGGTACACCTGCTCGAGCAGAGCGTGCGTCCAGGCATGACGACCATGGATCTCGACAAGATCGCCGATGACTTCATTCGCAGCCATCCCGGCGCGATCCCGGCGTTCAAGGGCCTCTACAATTTTCCCGCCAGCATCTGCACGTCGATCAACCAGGAAATCGTGCACGGAATTCCCTCGAAGAAGCGTCTGATCGAAGAGGGAGACATCGTCTCGATCGACATTGGCGTGAAGCTGGATGGTTACTACACGGATTCAGCCACGACCGTCGCCGTTGGGAAAGTCGACTTGGAGTCGAAGAAGCTTCTCGACGTCACGAAGAAAGCGCTCGCGGCGGGAATCGAGGCGGCGACCGCCGAGAATCACGTGGGCGACATCGGCGCGGCGGTGCAGGGCGTAGTCGAAGCGGCCGGGTTCAGCGTCGTACGCGATCTGGTTGGGCACGGCATCGGGGTCGGGTTCCACGAGGATCCCCAGGTGCCGAACTACGGGAAGCCCAAGCGCGGCGTTCGCCTTCAGCCCGGGCTGACCATCGCCATCGAGCCGATGGTCAATGTGGGGATGCCGGCCACGCGAACCATGCCCGACCGATGGACTGTCGTCAGCGTGGACGGGACGCGCTCGGCGCACTTCGAGCACACGATCGCGATCACTGAGAACGGACCGCGGATCCTGACGGCGCTAGCGCCCTAGCGGCACAACCTTGACGTAGCGGCTGGTCTGACCGCCCCAGATCAGCTGCAGAGTATCCCCCGCCACTGCGAACCGTACCGCGCGGTCGCCGCCGCCCTGCCCGGGAAGATGCAGCATCGCCGAATCGCCCAATGCCGCGTACGTGCCCTGCATGGTGCGGATCGGCACTCTCAAGTGGAAGTCGCCGCCCGGCGTGTATTCCTCGAAAGCGGGCACGCCGGTATAGTGGAGGTAGGTCCAGCGGCCGACCACGGGATCGGCGCCGCTCACAGGCGCACCGACGCGCGTTTCGCGCTGTTCCCGTCCGTCGTTGATCATCACGAGGGTGTCGCGAATGATCGAGAACTGGAACGCATTCACGCCATTCTGCGGATCGATGATGTAGAGGCTGTCGCGAGCGCGTTTGTACTTCATGTCCACCATCGCGCCCAGGGTGTAGCTCATCGTGTTGTCGGGCGCGAATGAGATCGTGGATCCCAGTCCACCGACGGACCGGGTCACAGCTTCCCAGGTGCCGATCAGAGTCGTGGAGGGACGCGCCGGCGCGACCTGCGCCGCAGCCACATTCAGACACGCCAGGTTCGCGATGAGAATAAATGCGCGTGAGCCAGTCCGCATGCCTTACTCCGCGTTGATCCAATCGGAAAGCGCGCGTTCCACAATCGAGGTAGCCCGGTCCGCGAAGTCCTTGGCGTTTATCACCAGTGCCTGCGCTTCGTGCGCGAGCCACTGTCCCTTCGATTTGTCCTCGAGCGCCTGCACGTTTACCAGCACGTTGTACGCCGCGCCCCTGGCCGCGGCGGACGCGAGCAGCGCGGCGACGCCGGCATCGGTTACAGCGTTCGTATTCCCCTTCTCGGCAAGGAGCGCGGCAAGCTGCGTTACGCCCACGGCGGCTCGAACGGTCTCGAGCGGCACCTCGGCTGCCTTGAGCAGCGCGTTCGTCACGGTTTCGGACCGACGAGCAGCCGCGTCAGCGGGCTCCTTGGGCAGCTTGTAGGCTTCCGAGACCAGCGCGTATGCTTCGGCATCCCGCTTGACCAACGACGTCAGCTGATTTCCGAGCGCAACCGCCTTGAGGGCGGCTTCCTTCATCTCGGAATCGACCGCCGCGTACTTCTTCTTTCCGATGGTGAGGCCGGCCACCATCTGTGCCAGGGCGGCGGCCAGCGCGCCTGCGTGCGCGGCGACGCTTCCTCCCCCAGGCACTGGATTCGACGACGCGACCGAGGCCAGGAATCCGCTCACGCTCTCGCCGCCGCTAGTGACTTCGCGCACCTGACGCTCCAACAGCTGCGCCGGCGTGAACTCCCTGAGCCGCAGATGGCTGACGGCCGCGTCGAGCAGAACCTTTTCGGGGACAAGTCCGACGATCTCGCTCCAGGTCACCTGTGCCCCTTCGGTCTCGGCGCGCATCTTCACGAAATCGAACGCGATGTGGAGCGGCGTCTTCTCGGTATCGACGAGATTCATCGACACCTGAGCCTGCCCGTCCACTTCGAGGCCGAGTCCCTTCACGTACTTGAAGCCGCCCGACGATCCGCGCACTGCCTTGGCGATGTTCTTGGCGATTGGAAGGTTCGAAGCGGGGCCGAGGTAGACGTTGTACGCGACCAGAAACGGCCGCGCACCAATCGCCATGGCGCCGGCGGTCGGATGGATCTTCGACGGCCCGAAATCGGGATTGCGAGCCGGATTTTTCCCAAGCTCTTCGCGCAGCCCCTCGAATTCGCCGCGGCGAACGTCGGCGAGATTCTCGCGCGTGGGAGTCGTGGCCGCGCGCTCGTATAGATAGACTGGAATCTTCAGCTCGCGTCCGACCCTCTCGCCGAGCGCGCGGGCGAGAGCGATGCAATCCTCCATCGTCGATCCTTCAAGGGGGATGAACGGAACGACGTCGGTTGCGCCGATGCGCGGATGCTCGCCGGAGTGTTTGCTCAAATCGATTCGTGCCGCTGCCGTCTTGATGCCCGCGAAGGCGGCATCGACAGCCGTCTCAGCGGGCGCGACGAACGTGATCACCGATCGATTGTGAGAGGCGTCGGAGGAGACGTCGAGAACCGAGACGCCATCCACCGCCGCGATCGCGTCGCGGATCGCGGTGATGACCTCGGGACGGCGGCCCTCGGAGAAATTCGGAACGCATTCGACGAGCTTCATTCGGTCTTTTCCTTGCTAATGTTTGCACGCCTCACCGTCTGCAGCAGCCACGCGTGCATCGCCGGATTGCCGGCGACGAACGCCCCGGCCGTGAGCAACGGCGGATTTCCCGCGAGATCCGTGACGATGCCTCCCGCTTCCTGCACCATCAGCAATCCGGCGGCGACATCCCAGGGAGCCAGCACAAGCTCCCAGAACGCGTCGAATCTGGCGCACGCAACGTTCGACAGGTCGAGCGCCGCCGAGCCCGCGCGGCGAATTCCAGCCGTCCCGCGCGTAACCAAACTGAACTGCTCCATGTACTGTGGCAACTTCTCGAGCGTCTTGAACGGGAATCCGGTCCCGATCAGGGATCTGCCGGGCTCGCGCTGGTTTGAGACTCGGATGCGCTTGCCGTTGAGAAACGCGCCGCCGCCGCGCCTCGCCGTAAATTCCTCGTCCCGGGGGACGTTGAGAACGACACCCGCGCACAGGGCGCCATTCCGCGCGATCGCGATCGAGACGGAATACTCCGGGTAGCCGTGCAGAAAGTTGGTGGTGCCATCGAGCGGATCGGCGATTACGACGATTCCCTTGCTCGCGATCGCGGTGGGCGAGAGCTCCTCGCCCAGCACCGTCGCATCGGGAAGGCGGCGAGCGATGATTCCGACGATCGTCTGTTCTGAGGCTTTGTCCACCTCGCTGACGAAATCGGAGTGTCCCTTTGACTCCCATACCAACTTTTCGCGCTGAGCGGTGGCGTCTCGAATGACGTGCGCTCCGGCGCGAGCCGCTTCCAGCGCGATGTCGAGCAGCTCGGAATCGCCGATATCAGTTTGTGAAATTGCTTGCAACTCCTCTCGCTCGCTCTTTAATTTCGCGCAATGGCCCGCATCTTCAGCGGCATTCAGCCCTCCGGCTCCCTGCACATCGGAAACTACCTCGGCGCCGTCAAGAACTGGGTTGAGCTGCAGCACAAATACGAATCGTTCTTTTGCATCGTGGACTACCACGCCATCACGGTTCCCTATGAGCCGGCTGATCTGCGCGCCCGCACGGCCGACATGGCGTTGTCGCTGCTTGCCGCCGGACTGGATCCATCGAAGTGCACGCTGTTCGTGCAGTCGATGGTGCCGGAACATACTGAGCTAGCCTGGATATTCAACACGCTCACTCCGTTGGGCGAGCTCGAGCGTCAGACCCAGTTCAAGGAAAAGGCGAGTCGCGAAGAGAGTGTTCCCGCCGGACTACTCAACTATCCGGTATTGCAGGCCGCTGACATTCTAATTTACCGTGCTGAGTTGGTGCCTGTGGGAGAGGATCAGCTGCAGCATCTCGAGCTGTCTCGCGATATCGCGCGCAAGTGGAATGCGCGGTTTGGCGCGGGATTCTTTCAGGAGCCGAAGGCGCTGCTTACCCCCACCCGCCGCATCATGGGACTCGATGGCCAGGCGAAGATGTCCAAGTCCCTCGGGAACACGGTGGATCTGCTGGAGGAGCCGGCGTCGATCTGGGAGAAACTGAAACCCGCGATGACCGATCCGGCGCGCGTGCGGCGCACCGATCCCGGGACCCCGGAAGTCTGCAACATCTACCATCTGCACAAGGCGTTCAGCCCGTCGGCGACGGTCGAGCACGTCGCTGTGCAATGCCGCACGGCCGGTTGGGGCTGCATCGATTGCAAGAAGGTTCTGCACGAATCGATGGAGAAGGAGCTCGCTCCAATTCGCGCGCGCGCGAAGGAGATCGCCGCAAATCCGAAGAAGATGAAGGGTGACCTCGCCGCCGGGGCGGCGCACGCTCGAACGGAAGCTGGGAAGACGATGCGCGAAGTGAAAAACAAAATGGGCCTCACCTAGGCCGTCCGGGATGGCTCAAGCCGAGCTCGTTCAGCGCGCGAAAAGTCTGCTCGACGAGATGGCCACGGCCCCAAGATTTTCCGGAAGCCCTGAAGAATCCAGGGCGAGAGGGTTCTGCCGGGCCGAGCTCGAGCGCGCTGGATTCGAGTGCCGGGAGTTGCCATTCGAGTATTCTCAGTGGCCCGGACGCTGGGGACCGCCCATCGCCGCGGCATTTCAGGCCGCCACGATTCTCGCGGTCGCGCACATGGCCGTGCATCGCGGTGCGCTCGCGGCACTCGTCGTCGGCGCAGCGCTGTGGATCGCGCTCATGCTTGCCTCCGGTGACGCGAAACGGCGCTGGACCGGGCAGTTTCCCTTGCAGCGCGCGCGATCCGCAAATCTGGAAGCGAACCGCGGAAATCCGGCGGTTTGGCTCGTTGCGCATGCCGATTCAAAGTCCCAAACCGTGCCAATGCTGATTCGAATAGCGAGCTCGGTTGCGCTGGCCGTGATCACGGCGGCGTCGTTCATCGTTGTCCTGTTGTCGCTCGTTGGCTTGAGCCTCGCCGAATGGGTGTGGCACGCACTCGCGATCGGGGCAGTCGTCGGAGCGCTTCCTTCGATGCTCTGTTTCGTCCGGAACGAATCCAATGGCGCGGTCGATAACGCGAGCGGCGTGGCCGCGATTCTGCTCGCGGCACAGTCGGCCTCAGCGCCCCGTGACCTCGGGGTTCTCATCACCAGCGGCGAAGAGCTAGGCCTTGCCGGTGCCCGCGCCTGGGCGGGCGCCCACGCGCGGGCAGATTCCTCATTGCCGGGAATCACAGTGCTGAACTGCGATACCGTAGACGACTCCGGTGATTGGCGATGCATGCATACGGGGCCGCGACCAAAACGAATCACGGCCGCGGCTGAAACAATCACCGACAGGCTGGGCGTACGGCTGCGTATGGGGCGGGTAATCCCGGGGATCCTGGCCGACAGCATGGCGTTCGCCGATCTGGGTATCGAAGCGGTCACGCTGAGCCGGGGAACCCTGTCGACTCTCGCGCGCATCCATACCCGGCGCGATAATTCCAATGTGTTTACGGGGAGCGGCGCCGCGGAAGCGAGCGTGCTCCTTTCTGCTCTAGCCAGGGAACTGGGCTGATGTATCTGCTGATTCTCGCTGCCGTGATCGTTCTGTCGCTGATCCTGATCGTCCTGGGCCTGCCGGGGCTCTGGATAATGGTGGCGACGGCCGTTACGTATAATTTGGTCGTCCCGGGGGAGCCGATCGGCTGGTTCACCCTCGTTGCAGTCGCCGTGCTGGCGTTCGTCGCCGAGCTGCTCGAGTTCTCCCTTACCGGTCGCTACGCCAGGAAGTACGGCGGCTCGCGCCGCGCGGGCTGGGGAGCGATTCTCGGGAGCATCGTCGGAGCGATGGTCGGAATTCCGGTGCCAATCATTGGGCCGGTAATTGGCGCGTTCATCGGCTCTTTTCTTGGAGCGCTCATTGCGGAATTTACGGGTGGATCGTCAGCAGGTGATGCTACCCGAGTCGCCAAGGGAGCGTTGATCGGGCGCGTGGTATCAACCGTGCTAAAGATTGGAATCGGCCTGACGATTGGCGTTTGGATATTCGTTTCAGCCGCGAAGTAACGAATCAGCCGCGAAAATAACTTTCCCCCGCCGACGACAAAATGACCGCAGCCGAAAGCGTCAGCGCCTCGACGGACCCAACCCCGGGTGAGGGGAAGTACGTGTACTGCATCATCCGGAACGACCGCTCGCGCGACTTCGGCGAGATTGGCATCGGGAGTGGCGCGCGCGTTTATACGGTCAACCACAAGGATCTGGCGGCGGTGGTCAGCGACACGCCCATCGTCATCTACGACCCGACGAGGGAGAATGTTCTGGCGCACGAGTTCGTGAACGAGACCGTGATGCGGGAGTTCACGCTGATCCCGATGTCCTTTGGCACGATATTCCGCTCCGAGAATGACGTGCAAGCCCTGCTCAATTCCACCTATCAGGCGTTCACCGACGTTCTCGACAAGATGAAGGACAAGATCGAGTTCGGGCT